>JAUZRO010000071.1 GCA_030950465.1 Candidatus Altimarinota bacterium
ATAATATAATTCTTAATTTAAAAAATATGAAAAACATACTAATTTTTATCCTGCTTTTACTTACAAATATAATGTATAGTTATGCAGAAAATAATGAGGAGAGGATTAAAAAAGTTTATATAAATAATACTGATATAAATATTGATTCTGAAGATATAATTGAAAAAAATATAAAATTAGGAGAAGAATTGATTATTGATTTAGAAGTTTTAAAAGAAGCTTTAATAAAAGAATATGATTCAAAAATAGATTTTGAATGGAGCCTTGAATGAAATACAATTAAAAAAGGTAGTTTATATAAAAAAGAATTTGAACAATATTGAAATAAAGATTTATCATTAAATATTTATAGTACTGATAAAAAATGAAAAAAATTAATTATAAATAAAACAATTAAATTATTTATATATAAAGATATCAATTATTTAATTTTAGATAACAAATATATTAAAGAAGATAAAATAGATTTATATATAGAAAAAGCAAATAATGAATGAGTATTTACAAATATATTAATTAAAAGTAATGAGAAAGATTTAAAACAAGAAAATATTATAAAAAAAATATTAAGTAATAATATACATATTTCACATAAATATATTACAGTATTATGAAATAAAAACTTTATTTTTTCAACTATTTCACAATTAAGTAAAGAGATAAAAGATAGTAATAGTGATATAAAAATAAATTTAGTATTAATTTCACCATTTAATACTGATGTATTAAAAAACTATATACAAAATTTTATATCTAATAAAGCTTGGATAGAATATATATTATTACTTCCTGAATCCTCAAAATCTCAAATATGGTTAAATCCATCTAATATTAATGACCTTGAAGAAAATTTAAAAATAAAAGAATATGAATATATTAATATAAATAAAGATTCTAAAATATCTGAAATATTATTTATATCAAAGTTTATAAATTCTCTTTCAAATAATTGAATTTCTAATATATATATATATCTTATTATATTAATACCATTTTTATTTACTTTAATTAGTATTTTTAAACATTTAGTATGATTAACACCAATATGAATAATTATTCCAATTTGATTAACATTACTACTATTTCAAATATGAATAATTTCAACAAGTATTATATTCTTTGGCTTAATTATAATAAATTTAATTTTATGAAAATTAACAAACAAATATACATTACTTTATACACCAAAAATTAGTTTTATAATAATAATAAACTTAGTTGTAATAATGTTGTTATTAGATATATTATTTATGTATGATTTAATATATATAAACATATCAGATACATTATTTATAATATTGTTTATAGTAATTTCAGAAAGATTTATATCCGTTGTATTATCAAAAGAATTTAGTGAATATAAATATAATTTATTAAATACAATATTATTTGCACTTGTTTCTTATTTAATATTTAGTATATCTTATATTCAAACTATTACATTAGCTTACCCAGAGATAATATTAATCCTTATTCCAATAAATTTTATAATATGAAAATTTACTTGATTAAGGATTACTGAATATTTTAGATTTAAAGAAATTATAAAAAGTATAGAAGAGTAAAAAAATAATTTTAATAAAGTGGTTTTAATCACTTGTTAAAATTATTTTTTTATTTATATTCTATATTTATTTCTCTTTCATTTTCATTATTAGTTTTGTTTATATTAATAATAATATCAGCTGAATAATATTTTTCAATAATATCTGGCCACTCTATTAGTATAATTCAATTATTATTATCTAATATATCCTCTCACCCAATTGCAAAAAATTCATCATAATTTTTTAATCTATATAAATCAAAATGATAATTATCTCAATATTTATTATAGTAAGTATAAGTAGGAGATGTAATACTATTTTTTAGATTTAATAAATTATTTAAAATATGTTTTGATAAAGTGGTTTTTCAAGATCATAAATCACCTTTTAAAAAGATTATCTGTGGCTTAGATAAGTCTATTTCAATATTAGTAATTTCAGATAATAAGTATTTTGTCATTTTTAAAAACTTTTTTAGTTATAATATTTGCATATTCTTTTTTTATATATTATAATAATAGTATCTTAACTTTTAATAAAAATAAGAACAATATGGAAACATTAATAAAAATTACAAAAAGAGAGGAGGAAGAAATTCTAATCTTTACATTTGAGGGTGAATTAGATGAAACTAATGCAGATAATACTTTTAAAGATATTTATGAACAAATTGGTTCATTTGAAAATAAAAAAATTATTTTTAATATGTCTGGTTTAAAATATCTAAATTCAAAATCTATTGGTTATATTGCAGATGTTTTTTCAAATATTGAAGATAATGAATGAGAAATGCATATTTCTAATTGTGATGAATGAGTAAAAGATGTACTTGAACTAGTTTGAATTACAACAATTATTCCTACTGTTGATACAGAAGAAGAAGCAATTGCTGAATTAAAATAAATTAATTATCAAATAATTATAATAAAATATAGTTATTTTTTTATTTTAAATATTTTTTACAAGCCCAGGCTATTTTTCAATTATTAGAAATATCCTTAGAAGAAATAACTTTTATTTGAAAACAACCATATTTATTAATACTTGTTAATTGTTCTAATTTATCTCAAAAATATACAATACCTAATTTATTAGTAAAAGTAGAATTATTTAATTTTAATTCTTCTACATTTACTTTAAAAGTAGAGTTATCTTTTCTAATATCATTATAATAAGATTTAGTAATTTTTTTATACTCTTCTATAATTTCAGTTTTACCTTCCATATAATATTCACAAGTCCATGCTATTTTACCATTATTTTCTTCAATTATTGAAGAAAGAATTTTAACTTGAAAACATCAATATTTATTAATATCAGTCAATTGTTCTAATTTATCTCACTTATAAGCAGTATATAACCTTTCTGTAAAATAAGCATTATTTAAAAATATAGATTTTACACCTACTTCTCTAACCTTTCTAATATTTTGTTTATTACTATCTTCTTCTATTTTTTTATTTACTTTTTTTTCAGTTCATTCATTATTAGAAATAATCTTTTCAACTTTTTCTATTAACTCTTTATCTACAATTCAAGTTTTTTCAATAACATTTCATGTATTTGTTTTTTGTATATTATTTTTACCAGATATTAAATATAACATAAAGATAAAAAATATAATCAATAATATCCATCCTAAATTCCTAATAATAAATTTCATAATTTTAAAATAATTTGATAAAAAATGTTTTAATTAACATATATTATTAATAATAATAATACTTTTTCCTATTTATGCAAACTTTTTTAGTT
>JAUZRO010000072.1 GCA_030950465.1 Candidatus Altimarinota bacterium
TAATTGGTTAAAAAAACAAAGATTTTGTTTACCTCTTATGCCTGTAAGTGTTGAAATGTTAGATTTTTCAGAATATGATGTTGTGATAATTTCAAGTAGTGGATTTGCTCATGGAACAATTACAAAACCTGAATGCAACACAATTGCCTATATTCATGCTCCAGCTAGATATATGTGGGATTGGACAAATGAATACAAAAAAGATTTAAATGTTCTAAATTTTATCAGGCCAGTTTTTAATTATTTTTTGAATAAAAAATTTTTAGAATTAAGGCAATGGGATTATATGGCTAGTAAAAGACCAGATATAATTTTAGCAAATTCTAGCAATACTGCTAATAGAATTAAAAAATATCATAGAAATACTTCAGAAATTCTACCACCACCTATTGAAATTTCAAGATTTAATAAATTTAGTAATTCAAAAAAATGAGATTATTATATAATTATTTCAATGCTTGCTCATTATAAAAAAATTGAAGTTGCAATAAATGCTTTTAATAAAATGAGTGATAAAAAATTAATAATAGTTGGTTGAGGTGATTATAAAGAAACTTTAGAAAAAATGGTAACCCACCCCCAGCCCCTCCCTAGTAAGGAGGGGGGAATAACTTTTGTTTGACCAAAATATTGAGATGAAATGGTAGAATTATTAGCAGGAGCTAGAGGGTTTATTTTTCCTTGAGAAGAAGATTTTTGAATGGCTCCAGTAGAGGCACTAGCCTGTTGAACTCCACTTTTTGCACTAAAAGCATGATGACTTTTAGAAACAAATATTGAGTGAATTACATGAGAATTTTTTGAAGATAAAGATTGAAAAGATTTTGTAGAAAATTTTAAAAAATTTGATGAAAATATAAATAATAATAAATATAAAAAAGAAGATTTACTGAAACAAGCAAATAATTTCTGAGAAGATGCTTTTGAGGGCAGAATTAGGGAGTTGGTTGGGGAGTAATAATTAAAAATAAATTTATAAAATGTTCAAAAATAAAATACTTAAAATTACAGAATTAATTTGAAAAATAAAAAATGATATTACAATTCCTTTAATATCAGAATTTTTAGATTGGTTTTATGAAAATTTATATATTCATTTTAAAAAAAGTGAACCAAACCATAAGTACCAAAAATGAGAAATTTATTTTGTAAATCTTTGAAAAAATATCTGAAGTGAACTTAATAAAGTTAGGCCTTGTATTATTTTTAGTTTAAAGTCCTATAATAATAAAAGTTGAGTAATTATTATTCCTATTAAATCATTTAAAAATAAAAAAATAATTGACAAATTTCAAGTTAAAATTGAGACTAGTGAAACAAATAATCTTTATAAAAGTTCCTTAGTAGATATTTTCTATATTAGAAATATTTCTACTAAAAGAATTAACAAATATATTTGAAAATTAACAAAGCTAGAAATTTTAGAGATTGATGAAAAAGTATCTAAAATGTTCTGAATAAAAAAAATAGGAAATTAGTTTCCTAATTCCTATTTTATAGTTCCACCTAAAATATTTTAGGTCAGAATGACTATAGATCATTCAACAGTAATAACATTATATAGAAAATATTTTTAAATGCAAATAATTAAAAAAAATGAACCTAAATAATAAAAAAATAGCAATAGTTTGTGATTGGATAAAAGATTGGTGAGGGGCTGAATTAGTTTTGGCTGATATTATGGAGGTTTTTCCACAAGCTGATATTTTTTCTAGTATTTTTTTTCAAGAATGAAATAAAGTTTTTGAATGAAGAAAAATTACTACAAGTTTTATTCAAAAAATTCCTATATTAAATAAATCTCATAAATTAGCTTTAACTCTTAGACCTTTAGCTTTTGAAAGTTTTGATTTATCAGAATATGATATTGTAATTTCTTCAACTTCTGCTGAAAGTAAATGAGTTATCACAAAACCTGAATGTTTACAAATTTGTTATTGTCATACTCCAACTAGATATTTCTGGAGTCATACTCATGAATATTTGAATATGATGGAATTTGGTGTTTTTAATTTTATTGGAAAATGGTTTGCTCCAAAAGTTTTTCATAAATTAAGACAATGGGATTTTTGTGCAGCTCAAAGACCAGATTATTTTATTTGAAATTCTAAAAATACAGTTTCAAGAATTAATAAATATTATAGAAGAGAAGCTGAAGTTATATATCCTTGAACAGATTTAAGTAAATTTAAGTTTAATGAAAAAAAAGAAGATTTTTATTTATATGTTTGAAGATGTATTCCTTATAAAAAATTTGATTTAATAGTTGATAGTTTTAATGAAAATTGAAAAAAAATTATTATAGTAACTAATACTGATAATAATTTATATAGAGAATTAAAAGCAAAATCTAATAAAAATATAGAATGGAAATTAAAAATTTCAAGAAAAGAAACACTAGAATTGTTTAGTAGAGCAAAAGCATTTTTATTTCCACCAGAGGAAGATTTTTGACTAGTTCCAGTTGAAGCAATGGCTTGTGGAACACCAGTAATTGCTTACTGAAAATGATGAGCAACTGAAACTGTACTTGATTGAAAAACTTGAATTTATTTTCAAAAACAAACTGTTAAAAGTTTAAATAAAGCTATAGAAAAATTTGAAAATACTAGTTTTAATTATAAAGAAATTAGAGAACATTCTCAAAATTTTAGCAAAGAAAAATTTCAACAAAATTTGTTGAAATTTGTAGAGGATAAATTAAACAATTTCAGATAGAATATAATCCATAACTAAAACTCATTTATCAGTTAATTTAAGCAAAGGGCTGAAGCTCTCTGCCCTAAAGCTGTATTCTAAATAACTATTTTCTATAAAATAGTTTATTTTTTTTTGATCTAATTTTTTATAAATATTCTCTTCTATTCAAGAAGTTCTTAATTGAAACATTACTTTTTCTAAAAAAATATCTTCTTCACTTAATTTATTTTTAAATATTTTTTCTCAAGCATAATAATTTTTAAAATTTTCAGAGTTAGCATATCTTATATTATTTACATATCAATATGCTCATAATCAGAAAGCTAAAATTTCTGAATGATTCCAGTATCAAATATTGTGTTTACATTCAAATCAAGGTTTTCAATAATTAGAAATTTCATAATTATTAAATCAAGAATTTATTAAATATCTTTTAATACTAGAATATTCTCATAAATATTCTTCTTCTTTAATTCCCTGTTTATCCCAATCTTTTGGATAAGTTATATTGTCATATTTTGTTTCAATAATTTTATCTGGAGAATAATAATCTTCTAACATATAAACAGAAATATGTTTTATAAAACTAAAATTATTTAAAATAGTTTTTATATTTTCTAAAATTTCTCATGATTTAACATAAGGTAGTCAGATTATAAAATCTACTGAAATATTTTCTATTAAATTATATTTTTTTATATTTTCTAATGCTATATTTATATCTCATTTATTTCATCTTGATATTTCTTTTAAGCTTTTATTATTCAAAGTCTGAATTCACATAGAAACTCTATTTATTCATAATTTATTCCATCATTCTAAATTTTCTTTAGTAATTTTATCTGGTGTTGTTTCTAATGAAATTTCACAATTAGTATCTAAAATATATTTATTTTTAATAGTATTTAGTATTTTTTCAAATTGTTCTAATTTTAATACTCAAGGAGTTCATCAACCAAAATATATTGTTTTAATTGAAACTCCCCTCTCCCCTAAGGGAGAGGGGCTGGGGGAGAGGGTTATTTCTTCACATAAAAGACTCACATATTTAGCAATATGTAAGTCTTGTATTTTTCAAATACTGGCAAATCTGCAATAATTACACTTTTGCTCACAAAATGGAATATGTATATATATTTGCATTATTCACAACTAATTGATAAATTTTTTAATTCTAATATTTTGTCAGTTTTACATAAAATAGAGTTTTTAAAACTATCAAAAGTATCTAAATAAGAGCCAAAATTATCTAATACATTTTGTATTTCTTTATCATAGATTACTTTATTTCCTTTATTAAAACTTGAAAGGGGTTCATCTGAATAAAAATCTCTTAATTGTATATTTGGAAAGTATGAAGATATTTTTCTTTCTCATAATTTATCTTCTAAATTTCTTTTTGCTGGCAGGTAATATTTATATTTTGATAAATACTCCTCAGATCCTAAATCAGAATTAATATAATTCATGAAAGCTAAGGCTATTATTTTTTGTTCACTATCACTATTAATTACAAAATAATTATAATTAGCTAGCGTTGGTCCATCTCAAGTAGTTCTATGAGGGTAAGGAGCAGCATATAAAAATCTTGAAGAAAATCAATATGTTTTTAATTGTTCTATAACTCTTGGATAAGTTATTATAGCTCACACTTGATTTTCTGCAAAAAAATCAATATTATTTTTTCCAGAAACCTTAGATTTTGCATAAAGTGAATTATAGGCATTATCTCATTCTTCAGAACCATATTCCATATATTCAGCTAAAACTGCTTTAGATTTAATATTATCAGAATCTTCTATAGAAGATATACTATTTAATAAAAATTGTTGAGCTAGTAAATCCCCTGCATATACTACACTTGAACCATTTCACATTCAAAGAGGAATTACATCAAATCATTTTATTTTTCTAATTGCTGAATCAAGTGAATAAGTTTGATTAAAATCTGATCTTTTTAATCTAAATCTTGCATTATATAAAATTCAAAGAGTTTCATATCAAATAGGTATTCATTTTAAAAACTCTTTTTTTTCTTCTCATTCTCAAGTAGTAACAATCAAATCATCAATAAAAACTGTATTATAATCTTGTCTAAATTTATGTATATCAATTTTAATATTACTTAAAGCATATACTTTTTCTTCAAATAAAGATATTTCATTATTATTTAATATGAAGATATCCGGGGACACTCATTTAATAAATGCAGAATTTAAAGCTAAATTATAATCTTCATAATTTGAAAAACTTTTTACATCAAATTCAACATTAGACATAGATTTATTTGCTAATTTAAAACTACTCATAAATTCTTCAAATTTAATTTTAGAGTCTCAAACTATCCAAATTTTAAAATTTCAACTTGATTTAGATATATTTTTTTTATCTGATTTAGTTAATAATAACAATACAATTGATATAATTAATATTATTGCTCATATTATTACTAAAAAAATTATTTTTCTATTATTCATCCTTTTTTTTATTTTTATTTTTTAAAATTAACCTCTTCTTGAAATTAAATGCATATGAATATGTGGTATATCTTGATAATCTCAAGTATTTACTATTAATTTATATCATTCATTTATTCATAGCTCTTTTGCTATCTTTTTTGCAGTAAGAAACATATCTCACATAAGTTCTTTATGTTTTTCTTCCAGATTATTTATAGATTCAATTTCTTCCTTTGGTATAATTAAAAGATGAGTTGTATCTTCAGGATTAATATCTTTTATTACAAAAAGATTTTCATTTTCATAAACCATCTCAGATGGGATTTCTTTATTAAGAATTCTTGTAAATAGGCTGCTCATATATTTTTATATTATAAATTAATAATAATCATTTCAAATAATTTCTTTTTTATAATTTTTAGTTTTTTTTACTTCTTCAATATTTTCTATATTATTATCATTTGTACTTAATTCATAATTTGAATTTCAAGAATTAATATAAAAAATAAAAATAAATCAAGATATTGATAATAAAATCAGAAATATCATTAAGAAATTTGTAATGGGTTCAATGTGACTAGAAAAGTTTTTAAACTTCATTGTATGCATCCTTGCTACTATGAAGAATCACCATATTATAAACAAAATAATTATATATATAGCTATAGTTAAAATTAACAAAATATTAATATTTATTTAAATAAAATATATTCTTTCTTATGAAAAATACTTATGTCAATTATATTTATATATTTTTTTTTGCAAATTTATATATTTTTTGTTATAATGAAGTTATATTAATTAAATAATAAAAACAACATGGCAGATATTAAACATAATGATACAACATTTTACATAGCAGATGAGGTTCAAGCAAAATACCCAGAACTTATAAAATTGATTCTACATACAGAATCAATGGATGATGATGAAAGGCAATATTGGTTTGATATAATGCCTTCTATGACAGATTCTCAAGTTGATAGATTATATGATATTCTAGAAACAGAGAAGAAAAAATTAGAAGAATTAGAAAATAAATATCAAAAAGAGATTAAATCTCTTAATGAAAAACATCTTATTGAATGGCAAGAATTTCAAATGAAAAAAGCTAAAGCAAAAGTTGCTGAAGCTAAAAAAGAAGAAAAAACAACTGAAAAAAATGCAGATGATGTTCTTTCTATGCTTGACGATATGTAAAAACTAAAAAAGTACTATAAATTTTTATAGTACTTTTTTGGCTCTTCCTTAAATCAATTAGGTAGAATATCTATTTTACACTCACTTCAAAATCTCAAATACTTAAATAAATCATAGTCTTAAAATTCTCAAAATTTCTAAATCATCTAGCTCTTCTTTTAATAGTTTGAATA
>JAUZRO010000073.1 GCA_030950465.1 Candidatus Altimarinota bacterium
TTTTTAAATTAATTCTTTAAAAAAGTGCATTTTTTCTTCTGCTTGTTTTGTCATTGCTCAGATATGTGGAGTTATTAAAACATTTTCTAACTCAAGTAATTCTATTTTTGGATCATTTGGTTCTTCTTCCCAAACATCTGCAAAAAATCTTGAATCTGGGTTTTCTTTTAAAAAGTGAACTAAAACTTTTTCATTAATTATTCCTCATCTTGAAGTGTTAACTAAAATTACATCTTTTTTTAATAATTTTATTTCTACTTTTCATAAGAAATCTTTTGTAGAATCAAGTAGTGGAATATGAAAACTTATAATATCAGAATGTTCAAAAATCTCTTCTTTAGTTTCTATAAATTTGCAAAATTCATTTTGTTCAACATCTTCTTTTTTTAAAAATGGATCAAAAATATAAAAACTTTTTACTCAAAAAGCTTTTAATCTTGTATATATTTTTTTTCAAATATTACCAAATCATATTATTCAAACTGATTTACTAGAAAATTCACTTCACATATAATCAAATCTATTTTCTATAAATCTAACTCCCTCTCCTCTCAAAGGAGAGGGTTGGAGTGAGGTTAAATTTCTGGATAAATTTAAAATTCAAGCTAAGGCTAAATCAGCTACACTATCAGCATTAGCTCAAGGTGTATTTAGCACTTTAATATCTCTATTTTTACATTCTTCTAAATCCACTTTATCAAGTCAAATTCAAACTCTTGCAACAAATTTTAAATTTCTATATTTATCTAATAACTCTAAATCAACTTTTATACTTGATCTAATAATTATAGTATCTATTTCACTATTATTATAATCATCTAAAATATTAATTACTTCATTATTTTTATTTAAATAATCTAAATATTCTTGTTTTATTTCTGGATATTTTTCTGTTAATAGTATTTTCATTTTTTATATTTTTATATTTTTATTTTTCTGATAAAATTTTTCTAAACCAATTCTTCTCTTTAAATAAATAAGTTAAATCATAATGTGCTCTTTCTAAACTTATTCATCTATCAATATATTTTTCATCAACTTTTTCTGATTGTAAAACTTCTTCTATTAATTTTAATTTTTCTTCATAATTTCTTCATCTTGTAGGAAATTTAACAGTATCTACATTTGGAATTTCTGAAAAAAATAAATAATTATACAAATTAAGATTATCTCATTTAGAATAAAATTTTTGTAATTCAAGTGCTTTTAATTTAGCTTCTCAGCCTATTTCTTGAATTTTTTGTTTATTATATTTCATATAAGATTTAAAAGAATTATTTAATTCTTCTTCAAGATGTTGTAAATCAGGGTGAACACAAGGTTCACCCCTACTATTTCCCGTAGGGGCAGTACCTTGTGTCTGCCCTAATTGTTTTTTATTTAAAATTCTTAATCATCTTAAAAATGCTAATATCTTTTTATTATTTTCTGAATTAAGTGGTTTCAATCAATCAAAAAATAAATCAACTCTATTTTTATTTTTTAAAATTATTTTTTCTAAATTATCAACTAATAATCCCTCCCCCTTCGGGTACTCCCTTTGAAAAAGAGAGATATTATCTATTTTTAATATAATATCCTCTATTTTTCCAAAATCATCAATATATTCATCATTTAATTCTTCAATTTTTTCAATATTATTTTTATTTTCATCTAAAATTAATTCTTTAAAATCTGGTCTGTATCTTTTTTTGATAACCAAATCATTTACTACAACTGTACAAATATCTCTCGCTCAATATTTATGTTCTGCAAAACATAATCAATTATTATATCTACAAAAATCTCATTCTCAAAATACTTCAAATTTTGTTTCTGGAAATTCTTTTGCAATATCTTCAATTTCCTTCAAAGTAACTTCCCTAGACAAAATAATTTTATTTATTTTATAGTTATCTAAATAAAATCTTATAGATTCTTTATTATAAGCAGCAAGAATAGTAGAAATATTTATTTTTCCAGAATAATTAATCTCTGTTAAATATTCTAAAATAGATATATTTCAACAGATTATTCAATCCATTCAAATTTCTATAAATTCTTTAACCATTTCTTTAATTATTGGAAAAGTTTCATCAGTATAATACCAAGCATTTAGATTTGCAAAAATTTCCAAATCATATTTATGAACTTCTTCCACAGTTTCCTTCAAAGTTTCTAAACTTGTAATTTGCTCATGTTCAGAAAATCTCCCATTTGGACTAACTTCAAAACCAAATTTATCACTCCAATAAGGAGGGTTATAACCAGTAAAAAATTCCCCTGCACCACTATCAACAAGAGATTTTATGTAATCCGGCAAAGCCTTTTTATTCTTTCAACTAGTAGAAAAACCTAATCATACTATTTTTTTAAACATAATTTTAGAGACAAGGGGCTAAAGACCCTTGTTATAATTAAAAAATAAATTCAAAATTATATAACACCAACAAGGGTCTTTAG
>JAUZRO010000074.1 GCA_030950465.1 Candidatus Altimarinota bacterium
CTATAATCCCCTTTTACAAAGAGGATGAACACAAAATTAATTTTAATATAAATATTTATGCAATTAGAAATAGAAAAAAAACATAATCTTACAAAAGAAGATTATGAAATAATAAAAGAAAAAACTAAATTTATAGAAGAAGTTGAAATTAAAGATTACTATCTTGATAAAGATTTAGTTTTAGCTAAACATAATTATTTTTTGAGATTAAGAAATTGAATTTATGAATTAAAAATTTCCCATTTTGATACTGAAACTGGTTGAAATTATAATGAAGAATATGACAATGAAGATGAAATTAATGGAAAAATTAAAAAATTCTGAATTTCAACAGATAATGTAACTTGAATTATGTTTGTAGACACTCTTAGAGAAAAATATGAATATAAATTTAGCTGACAAAAAATATCTATTGATGTTGATAAATACCAATATTGAGAAAGATATGAAATTGAGATAGTAGTTGAAATTGATGAAAATCAAGATAAACTTGAAGCTTGAAAAAAATGAGCAGAATTAATAGAAAACTTTATAAAAGAAATATGATTAACTGCTGAAAGCAATGAAGATAGCTGTAAAACTATAACTTGTGCTATGCATCAAAATATTGATTTATATGAAATTATGACAAAATAATAAAAAAGCTAAAAATTAATTTTTAATTAATAAAAGTATGGAAAATAGAGCAAAATTAAAATACATTGAATTAAAAAAAATGATAGATTCCCTTAATGAATCACTTTATTTGGTTGAATTAAATAAAGATTATAGATTTGAAAAGTCATTAAAAGATTCTGTAATACAGAGATTTGAATATACTTCTGAATGAATTTGGAAGTTTTTAAAAAGTGTATTATTAGAAGATTTTTCTAAGGATGAGGCTTTTGCTAAAAGTGTTTTAAAATCTTCCTATAAAGCATGAATAATTGAAGAGTTGGATATATTTTTAGATATGATTGAAAGAAGAAATAGATTATCTCATGATTATCATGAAGACTTTTCAGAAACTTCATTTGATATAATTTCAAAAGACTATATTGAACCTATAAATAAATTACTATCTAATTTTTCTAAAAATTATGAATAAAAGTATTGAAAGTTATATTTTTATTAAAATAAAAAGTATTATTTTTAAAAATATAAAAAATCTACCTTATAAATTTTTTTTATTTTGATCAAGGGTTAAATGAGATGCAAAAAAAAGATCAGATTATGATATTTGATTCATTTCTGAAAATTGAAAAAAAATAAATTCTTTAATATTATCAGATATTCAAGATTGATTTGATAATATTCCAGCAATAATTGATTTAATTGATTTTTCAGAAGTTTCAGAAGATTTTAAAAAAAATGCTATGAAAAATATAATTTGGTTAAATAAAACAATTTAAAAAGATTACTCTTTTGATAAAAGCAAGATAAACCTAAAAATTAAAAAAATGAGCATATTTATAAAAGAAGTATAATATTCTTTTCTATCTGCATCTGTTTCTTTTTCATTTATTTGTGTTGTATTATATTTAAAATTAAGTAAAAAATCTATATTATTATATGAATTAAATAATGATATATACTCCTGAATTGTTTTTCTTTTTTTAGGAATACCTTCTTCTTTATTTTCTTCTTCTTCAATCTCCAATCAAAAAATATCAGCATATTGTTTAATAAATTCATATCATAATTTTTTTTATGTTCCTTCTTTTCTCTTATTTTTTCTGCTAATTCTTTAACTATTACTTTATCTCATTTTTTATATTCATCTAACTCTTCTTCTGCTAACTCTTTTAATTCTTTTAATCATTACATTCTACTTCTTTTTTTTACTATAGTATCTAATGATTTTTGTATTAATTCTATTTCTTTTTTTAATTTTTTATCTAATTCTAAATCTGTACTTAATTTAAAAATATCATTTAAAGTATTTAAAATAGCTTGAAATCCTAAATCTTTAGCTTTTTTTGTTCATAATTCTAATCGTATTAATTCCATATTATTTTTTATTTAAAAGTAGATTATACAACATAATTTACTTTTCTCTAATATTATGTCAAATCTATTTTCTCTTTTTTCTTGCAAAAAACTATTTTTCCATACAATAAAAGCAATTATCTTATAAATTAATAAAAAGTGTAAATGGCTTCAAATAATGAAACTGTAATAAAATTTAGTAGTGTATTTTTCGAATATGTACATCCTAAATTAATTTTGGAAGATGTTACTTTTAATGTAAGAGCGTGAAAAAAAATAACTATAATGGGACAAAATGGTGCTGGTAAATCTACTATTTTTAAGCTTATAACTAAAGAAATTGAACCAAAAATTGGTAAAGTTCATACTCCAGATAGTTCAACTATTGCTATTGCTTTTCAAGTTATGCCAGTTGAAGATAAAGAATTAACTGTTCAACAATATTTCAAAAAATATAAAAAAGCCTTAGAAGAAGAAAATATTGATAAAGAAATTTCTGAAGTTTTAAGAGCTGTAAATCTTAAAACAGATTTAGAAAAAATTATTGATAAATTTTCTGGTGGACAACAAGCTAGATTATTATTAGCAGCAGCACTTATCCAAAAACCAGATATTTTATTGCTTGATGAACCAACTAATAATTTAGATAAAGATTGAATTTATCATTTAGAAGACTTCTTAAAAGAGTATAAAAATACTGTTTTAGTAATTTCTCATGATGCAGAATTTCTAAATAGTTTTACTGATTGAGTACTATATCTTGATGTTCATACAAAAATAGTGGAACAATATGTTTGAAATTATTATGATGTAATTGAACAAGTTTCAAAGAAAATTGAAAAAGAAAATATGCATAATGCAAGAATGAAAAAAGAAGCTCAAGACAAAATGGATCAAGCAAATGTTTTTGCACATAAAGGTTGAAAATTAAGAGCAGTAGCTAAAAAAATGAAAAGTGATGCTGAAGCATTAAAAGAAAATATGTGAGATAAAAGAAGAGAAGATAAGGCGATTGCTCCTTTTACAATAGAAATTCAAGAAAATATAGGTTGAGAAATTTTAAAAATTGATACAATTTGAGTTGTAGAAAATAATGAAATGACTCAAAAACCTGTTTGAAAAATTCTTAGAAAAGATAGTCATATGTTACTTTCAGCTCCAAACTGAATGTGAAAATCAACTTTTTTAAATGCTTTAACTTCAGGAAAAGTTGAATGATGTACTATATGAGAAAATGTAAAAATTGGTTATTATACTCAAGATTTTCATAATATGAATTTTGAAAATACTGTTTATGAAGAACTTAGAAAGTCAGGACCTTGATTAACAGAACAAGAATTCAGAAGCCAAGCTGCTAGATTCTTAATTGATTGAGAATTAATGAAAGCTCAAGTATGACATATTTCAGAAGGACAAAAAGGTCTAGTTGCATTTTGTGCATTAGTTTTTCAAAAACCAGGACTTTTAATTTTAGATGAACCAACTAACCATATTAATTTTAGACATATTCCAATTATTGCTGAAGCATTAAATAATTATAAATGAGCAATGATTTTAGTAAGTCATGTTGATGAATTTGTATGGAGTATAAGAATGGATGAATATTTAGATTTAGATCAATTATAAAAAAAAAATAGATTTGCAAAAATCTATTTTTTTATATAATTAAAGTAAGTAATAAAAGCATTTGAGTTAGCTATCAACTAACAAGCTTCGAGAAAGAGCTATTTATAATAGTAAGAATCTCAAAAATAAATTAAGTACAGCTTTAGGTGGTAACTTCCCTATTTTGGGACCGAAAGCATAAAAATAATTAATTTTATTTTTATGCTTTTTATTTTTAACTAAAATAATTATGAAAAATATATTAAAAGCATTAACTAAAAATATTCGTGAAGATAACTTTTCTGAAATAGATTCTATTTTAGAAGAAATTCATACTGGTTGAAAATATTCACAAGAACAAGTGGATTGATATTATGAACTTTTACAAGAAGCAACTTTGTATGCAGAGTTAAAGGAAAATGAATATAAAGAGGGGTATTTAGGGATAGTTGAGGGGTAATATTAGTAAATAAAAAAAGCTTGTTAACTGGTTTTAAAATATAGGAAAACAAGTTATATCTCTTTCCTTAGTCCTTACTCTTATACTAAGAGCAAGGAGAACACATTTTTAATTATAATTTTTAGAAAAATATGATAACTCCAGAAATTATAAAAGAAACTGCTAGAAAATTAAGGCAAAATTTAACTCCTGCTGAAAAAATATTATGGGAAAAAATAAGGGCAAACAAAATTTGAATAAAATTTTATAGACAAAAACCTATATTAGTTATGACTGAAAATTCTATGCTTGATAGATATATAATTTCTGATTTCTATTCTCCAAAAAATAAAGTAGTAATTGAACTTGATTGAGGAGTTCATAATATTGAAGAAGTTTACTTACTTGATAAACATAAAGAAGAATTACTAAAAAATAAATGATATAAAGTTATTAGATTTAGAAATGAAGAGATTTTTGAAAATTTAGAGTTGGTTTTGCAAAAAATTAAGAAAGTTTGTTAAATGGTTTTGAATTTAAGGAAAACAAATATATCTCTTTCCTGAATCCTTACTCTTTTAGAAAGAGCAAGGGGCAACACTGTACTTTATATTTTGGATTAATTCAAAAAAATTAGTACACTTTGCTCTTTGTAAAAGAGTAAATGTCCGTATTATAAAAGAGATATTAAAATATCAAAAACATATTTCTTGATATCAAAAACCAAGAGAAATGAAAGAAATTATTATCAGATTATGAATGATAAATTTAATCGATGATATACTTTTAAAATGAAAAATTATTGAAGAAAGAAATAATATTAAATATGAAAAAAAGTTTTTTGTAAAATCTTATAAAATAAGTTATAAGCTAAATTGAATTATTTTTATTGTTATTATTTGAAAAAAAGATGATAATATTCATCTATTATTGAGTTGCTTCACAAAAGTTTTAGAACAAAAAAAAGATTATCAAGTTCAACAGTCTAAGCCGTAACGTAGGTATCTTTCAACCTGCCAAGATAATCTTTATGTAACTATTATATAAGAAAAGCTAAAAAAAGTCAAATTTTAATTTTTATTTATATCTAAAATGACAGTAAACTAGAGTAGATATAATTTAGTTAAAAATAATTTTTAATAAAAAAAATGCAACAATTAATAAAAATAGTTAAAATTTCATCAAAAAGTTCATTTAAACTTTTAAAGAAAAATGCACCATATTTTTGTACTATTTTAGATAAAAAGATTTTTGTAACAAATATTTTTTACAAGCATATTTCTTGATATTCTAAAA
>JAUZRO010000075.1 GCA_030950465.1 Candidatus Altimarinota bacterium
TTTTAACAAGATTATCTATTTCTTTATTAAATTTTATAGCAATTTTACTTAATAAACTAGGCATTTTACCAGTTTGTTCTCAGATTTTTATTATACTAGAAAGCTCTATTGGAAAATAGGGACTTTTTTTTCAGCTAGAAATTAAATTTATTCACATTTCTTCACTTAATACTTTTCAAGAAGATATTGCATAAGTTATTCTTAATATTTCTTTTTGATAATAATCATTTTCTAATGCTCAAGAAGTTATTTTTAAAGCATCATTTATCATAACTCACTGAGTTAAAAGAGTTCACATAGATGAAGCAAAAAGTGATAATATTTTTTTTCTAATTAATCATCAGAAAATAGGAATATGTAATACAGCTTTATCACAATAAATTTTTGTTTTTTTATGAGTTTTAAATATTTTTATTAAAAATATAAATATTATAAATCATAAAATTATTAAATAATATTTTTCTTGTAAAAAATTAGAAATATTTATTACGCTTTGAGTTAAATCTGGAAGATTTACTTTAGCATCTTTGTACATATCTGTAATTTTTGGAATTACAAATACCATAAAAATTCAAATCATAATAGTAGCAAGACTCATAATTATCATAGGATAAACTAATGCTCAAATTACTTTTGATTTTAATTCTCTTGATTTTTCTTCTTTATTTTTTATTGTTTCAATTGTATCTCATAATTTTCCAGTTATTTCTCACATTTTAATTAATGAAACATCAAAATTATTAAAAATTTTTGGAAATTGTAAAAATGATTCTTCAAGTTTTATACCAGAATTTATATTTTGTAAGATTTTATTTATTAATATTTTAGTTTTTTTTGATTTTGTTTGATATTCAATGATTTTTAATGCATTAGTTATTGGAATTCAGGAATTTAATAAACTAGAAAAAGATTCAAGAAAATTGATTTTTTCTTTAGTTGAAATTTTAATATTTTTATGATTTGTTTTAAATAAGTTCATATATTTTGTAATAATTTATTTTATATAATATAGTCTATCATTTAACTTGATATATTGCAAAAAAAAGATAAAATAAAAGAAATTAATTTATAATAAAAAAATATGAAAATATTTTGACTAGGAAATGATGAAATAAAAAAAATTGATATAGACTCTGAAGATAGTTTTATAGAAGAAGAATCTGATTCTGGACAGATTGCTTTAGATATAATTGAAACTCCAGAAATGATAATTATATATGCTCCAATAGCTGGTATTGAATTAGATAATATAGATTTAACTCTTAATAAAAGTTTTTTAACTATCAAATGAAATAGAAATTCTCCAATAGAATATAATGACAATGATAATATTTTAAGAAATTCTGAATGTTATTGGTGAAGATTTGTTAGAAATATAATTCTACCAGAAAATCTTGATTTTGAAATGATAAAAGCAACTATGGAAAATAATTTATTAAAAATTACTTTTCCAAAAATATATGTTTCTAAACAAAATATAAAAATAAATAAAATAGGGGAGTAATTTTAAATTTAATACAAAATAAAAATGTTTGGTAAAAAGAAAGTTAAAAAAATAGATAATTTAGTTACTGGTCTTATAATATGAACAGCAGTTGCTTCTATTTTTGGTTTAACAAAAACTAAAAAAGGAAAAGAAGTTACATCTGAAATTACAAAAAAAAGTAAAGGAGTTTTTTGAAAAGTATATGAAGTTTTTTGAAAAACTATGTGTAAACTTATGAGTAAAAATAAAAAATAATAAAACTATTTAATGAAAATATTCTCTACATTTTTAATATTTACTATACTTTTTTCAAGTATAGCTTTTGTTAGTGCATGAAGTTCTTGTAATTATACATCTCAAATAGAAGAATGTAGAGAAGCTAATATTAATTGAAATACTAGGGCTATAGAGGATTTTTTATGTATATCAGAGATAGATGAAGAAAAAATGATTTATAATCTTATTTTGGATGATAAATTTAAAGAGATAGATGAAGAAGCAAATAAAGATTTAGATAATTTACAAAATAATAAAGATTTATTTTTTTGAGAAGAAAAGCAAGCAACTTTTTTATTATGAATTGATATAATATATGCAAAATTTTGAGTTTGATGAAAATATGAAAAACAATATAGAGAACAATTACTCTCAGTAATGGCTGAAACAGTAGATTGTCTTGATTGACAAAAAACTTCTATTAATACAGTTAAAAGTTATTTTACAGATAATGCTTTAGTTAATAATTTAATTAGAGATAAAAATTCAAGAAGACAAAAGGTTGCAATTGATATTTTAACTTTGAATAAACAGCAAATAAGAAAAGATTCAAGTAAAAAATTTATGCAAGTAAGAAGAACAATGTACGATTCAGTTTCAAATCTTTTTATGATAAATCTATGATATCTTATGAGAATAATGTTCAAATGGGCAAGTAAAACAAAAAATCCATATTAATGGATTTTTTTATTTTTAATAATTATATTATTATTATAATCTATAATTATATCAGCTATTTGAAATTCAGTAAAAGGAATTTCATCTCATATAAATTCTCAAGAATTTATATTTTTATCTTCTGTAGTATTTTTCATTTTTATTTGCCCTTCTTTTGTAGTTAGAGAAGTTTTTCATCTCCTATATTTTACTGCAAATATTGTTCATCTTACAGCTGCAGTAGTGTCTGAAGTATAAACTTCAAATTCAGATTTACTATATAATTTTGTAGCTTTAGTCCATAATATACCAGATTTAAGAGATAAGTTTATTCTACTAACTAAATTATCTTTTTCATCTAAAGTCATATTTTCTAAAACTAATTCAGAATTTTCTTCTAAAACTGAATGACTTCAATCAGAAAAAAATATAGTAGCTTTTGAAGAAAAATTTGTTTTTATAGTATCTCATTCTACTAAAATATATGGCTCTTCCTTAAATCAATTAGGTAGAACTTAATTTTTGTATATAATATATTAAAATATAATAAAAATCAAATGGAAAAAGAACTATTTTTACAGGCA
>JAUZRO010000076.1 GCA_030950465.1 Candidatus Altimarinota bacterium
TTTAACTTCTTTTATGTACCAAGGTTCTTTTAATCATAGTGCCTGTAAAAATAGTTCTTTTTCCATTTGATTTTTATTATATTTTAATATATTATATACAAAAATTAAGTTCTACCTAATTGATTTAAGGAAGAGCCAAATTTTTTTAAGGTTCATATTTTATATTTTATATATTATTTTTTTATTTTACAAACTTCTAAATTTTTAATAGTAGAATAATTTGCATACAAAAGTATTAAAACTGATAATACTTTTAATTCTAATCATGAATATGGTAGTAAATACATAAATCAAGCCAATCATAAATATGAAGCAAGAGTTATACTACAGGCTGGACATCATGAAACAAGTGCTCATATAAATCAGCCAAGTATTCAAATTCAAGATTTTTTGACACTAAAATAATTTATTTTATACAATGTTGCTCATATAAATAATCAAAAAAGTAGTGAAATAATAACAGTTAAAGTTATTTCAGTTATAAAAAATGTATGTCATAAATTTCCTATAATTAAATCTTTTTCTATGAAATAATAAGCAGGGATAGCTATGATAGCTATTCCTATTATCATTCAAATCATTCAAATAAATGAACTTATAATTTTAATTATATTTTTTATCATTTTTTTATTTTATTGTAAAAGTAAATCAATTTTTTCTTTAAAAGCAGCTGTAGGATAAGCTCCTGGTAATTTATCCCATTTCCCTGTTTTATTATTTATCAACACATTTCAAGGAGTACCAGTTATTCCAAAAAGTGATTGTCCTTCTGCCATTTCAGCTTTAGCTTTTTCTGTAAATTTTCAACTAGTAATACAAGAAAGTAATTTAGTTTTATCTATTCAAATAGTAGAACCTAATTCTGAAATACTTTCTTTAGTATAACTTCTTCCATTTGTTTTTGATCAAGCAAAAATCTTATTTATAAATTCATAATATTTGTCAGTTCAATTTAAATCTCATGCACATAATAAAGCTTCTGCTTCCATTTGAGCTTGAGCATGAAAACCTAAAGGAAATTGTTTAAATACAAAATTAACTTTTCCATCATATGCTTTCATAACTTCTTCTATTGTACCAGCTTCATGCAATCTTTTACAAAATGGACATTCTAAATCACTGTATTCTACCCAAGTAATTTCTGCATCAGGATTTCAAAGTATATATGTATCTTTTTGTGTTATTTCTTTAGCTTTTTCTACAGAAATAGTAGATCAAGCAGATGGAGCTGGTGCATTATTAGCTTGTGGTTGAGCTGCCGGTTGAGCTCATCATTGTGCTTCATATTGTTTTAATCCTGCAATAGTCTGTTCTCTTGTAATATTAGTAATTTTTACATAATTTTCCATTCAACCTACTTTATCATATTCTATTGCAAGCATTTTTGCTACTACATCTTGAGATACATTAGAAGTTTTTGTATCTACAATTAGATATGTAGCCATTATAGTAACTATTCAAACCATACCAATAATTCCCATTTGTAATATTTCTTTATTATTTTTCATATTATTTTTTTATTATTAAATTAAACAAGATGTTTCAGAGAAACATCTCTACAATATTTTTTAGATGTTTTTGCTAAACATCTCTACATTTTTTTAATCTTCAACTTTAAAATTCATCATCATACCACTTTGCAGGTGTTCAGCAATATGACAATGACTCATCCAAGTTCAAACATTTGTCATTTCAACCAATATTTCAATTTTTTCTCAATTTCTTACTAAAGTTGTATCTTTCCATTGTAAATTATCATTTACTTTTCCATCTCTTGTTAGAACAACAAATCTTTGTCCATGAAAATGAACTGGATGTTGCATTGGATGCATAGATTTTGGGTCATTATAAATTTCAACTTTTACAAATTGTCATTTTTTAAATTTCCACTCAATATCCATATTTTCATTTTTTGTGTCTTCATCTACTAGTTTCCATTCCATCATTTGATCACTAGACATTTTATTCATCATTGCCATATTATCTTCCCATTCTATTTCATCAGTATCTTCTTCATTATTCATTCATCACATACCACCCATTCATCATTTCATACCATTCATTCAAATAGTAAGTCTTAATTTTTTATCTGCTTTTTTAGATAAAAATTCTTCCATATTATCTTTAATATTTTTATAATCATCTGAAGAAGTTCTTAAATCTGAATCAAAACTTTTTTGTTTAATCTTAATTCAAGTATCTTTTACTATTATTTTCCCTAAAGTTCTATCTTTAGATTTTATAGTATATTCTCAAGATAAATCAAATCTAGTTTCAACAATATATCTTTCAGCAGGAGCTATTATCTGAGAATTAATCATTTCTTCTTTTTCAATTCTTCAAATATCTCATCAAACTAATTTTAATTCTTGAGCTTTTCACTTTTTATCAACTATCTCAAAATCAAAAGTTCTAGTATTAGCTACATTTGTAATAAATAATCTAGTAGTTTTATATTGATCTACTTCAAGTTTATAGTCCTCATCATTATTTATCATCATAATATTTCCAAATCTTCCCATTAAAGTTTTATTAACTTTATCTTTATAGAAAATATCATCTTCTGAAAAATCATCTAAAATTAAGAATTCTTCTCCATCTACTTTATTCCAATAATCTTTTTCTGTAACACTAAAATTACCATATAATCACATTTCTTGAGTATAATCTTCTCTTATATGTGGATGATACCAGAATACCCCTGTATCTGGAAAATTTAGTTCATAAGTAAAACTATCACCTGGTTTCATTGGTTTTTGAGTTCCTCACATATCAGTTGGCACTCAATCTTGAGTATAATCATCTAATCTTAATCAATGAGAATGAAGAGTAGTTTCTATTCACAATTTATTAGTTAATTTAATTTTAATTTTAGCTCATTTTTCTACTTTTAAAAGTGGCCCTGGAATCATACCATTATATGCTAGTCTTTTTATAAATCTATTCCCTACTTCTTGTTTAACTGCACTTGCAACCATTTCATAAGTATCTCAATCTTTTAAAACTATTATTTCAGTTTTTTTAGCTTCAGGTAGATTTTCTACACTTTCATCAAATGTTTCTCATCATCTTCACATTTTCATTCAACCCATATTCATTGCTCATTTTTTTTCTCATTCTCACATTTTTATGTTTCACATATCCATTCACATTTTTTCTAATTTTCAAGAATCTTTATATTTTTCACATCCTTTCATTTCTGGCATCATTTTACAATGTTCTTTCATTGCATCATCATCTCAATTTCACATTTTCATATCTCACATTTTCATTCAACCCATATCCATTTTATCTCACATCATCATATTATGGAGAGGATTCCAACTCATCATTTTATCTTTATTTGCCATATGAAAAGCTCATGCTCATACTAATAATAGTAAAAATACTACTACTCAAATTAATACTTTTTTATTCATTTTTTATAATTATTTATTAAAATTAAAACCACTAAAAAAACTATTTTTAGAAATAGAAAAATAGAAATCAAAAAATATCTATTTTATTTATAAATAAAAGTAGCTTAGATAGTGGATTTTGTAATTTTAATTAGGTCTGAATAAGAATAGTTTTTTATTTTATTTTTATAGTTTGGAGGAGAAGTTTTTTTGATTAAATTTTTATTTTCTAAAAATCTTGAAGACTCTGAAAAAATATCTATAAGACTAAAAAGTCTAATTTTTAATATTTTTATATCAAAAT
>JAUZRO010000077.1 GCA_030950465.1 Candidatus Altimarinota bacterium
AAATATAAAACAAATTTCATCTTCAAAATCTAAAATTCTTTTTTCAACTCTATGAATGAAAAAACAAGAAAAATCAATAATTGAAATAATGCAAAAAGCAAAAAATATAAAATTATGACTTTGAATATGATCTAGTTTTGATTACTTTATATGATTTCAAAAAAGAGCTCCTAAAATATGGAGACAATTATGAATAGAATGGTTATATAGATTGATTACTTGACCTAAAAAAATAAATAGAATTAAAAGATTATACAAAGCAATATTTGTATTTATATTTACAGTAATAAAAAATAAATAATGAAACAAAATATAACAATAATAGGTTGAACAGACTGATTTTGAAAATGGACAGCTGAGTTTTTATTGAAGCATTTTTGAAGTGATATAAGCTTAACTATAACTTGAAGAAATACAGAAAAATGAGAAAAACTTATCTCTCTTTTTAAAAGAGAGTACCCGAAGGGGGAGAGATTATTTTCTACAAATAATATAGAATCTGTAAAAAATGCTGATATAACAGTTTTTGCTGTACCTATTGCTTTTATGGAAGAGTCTATAAAAAATATTGCTCCTCATTTAAAGCAAAATTCTGTTGTTCTAGATGTTTGTTCAATCAAAGAATTTTCTAGTATTGCTTTAAAAAAATATTCTCCAAAATGAGTTTTAATAATTCCAACTCATCCAATGTTTTGACCTTTTATAAGTTCAATTGCTGGACAAATTTTTGTATTAACTTCAGAAGAAAAAGATAGATTAGATTTTAGATATAAATTTTTGGTTGATTTCTTAAATAAAAATAATGCTAAAGTTTTAGAAACTTCTGCTAAAGAACATGATAAAATGATGGCTGTAGTTCAAGGTTTAACTCATTATGATATTTTTGTTTTTGCTGAAACTATGAAAAGATTATGAGTAGATATTAAAAAATCACTTGATTTTGTAAGTCCTATTTACAAATTAAAACTTTCTTCTGTTGCAAGATATATGAGCCAAAATCCAAAACTTTATTGAGATATTCAAATGTATAATAAAGAAATATTAAATGTTCATAAAACTTTTATGGAAGTAAGTTCTAATTTTAATAAAATTGTAGAAAATAAAGATGAAGCAAATTTTATAAAAATAATAGAAGAAACAAAAAAATATTTTTGAGATAATGCTCAAAAATGACAAGTTTATACAGATAAATTAATATATTTAATTTCTAAGCAGATTGATTTAGTAAAAAATAATATCTGAAAAAGCATAAATTTTGAAAATATTTATACACAAAAAGTTATAAATAAAAAAATAAATAGTTATAAAAATGAAACTATTTATTTAGAAAATTGAGAAAAATTATTTTTAGATGAATGGAGGGTTTTTGAATAAAAAATTTTTACCCTAATTTATCATCACTAACAAAATATTTTGGGTCTTCTGAAATATTTATTTCAACAATCTTATCAGCATTTTTTATTAATTTCCTACAATCTGGTGACAAGTGAATTAAATGTAGTTTTTTTCACTGCTTTCTATATTTTTCAGTAATATTATTAATTGCTTCAATAGCAGAGTGGTCCATAACTCTTGAATTTGCAAAATCTATAACTACTTCTTTAGAGTCATTTTTTGGATTAAAAATTTCTTTAAATTTTGTTACTGAAGCAAAAAATAATGCTCAATCTATTGTATAAGTTGTTATTTTTCAATCTTTTGAAATTACTTTTTTAGCAATTATTTCTTGAGATTTTTGCCAAGCAAATACAAGTGCTGAGATAACTACTCAACTAACTACAGCTAAGGCTAAATTATGAGAAAATGCAGTAATTAGGGTTACTGAGATTACAACAAAAGCATCACTTTTGGGAATTTTATTAAGCATTTTTAAAGTAGGCCAAGCAAATGTTCCAATAACTACCATAAACATTAATCAAACCAAAGCAGCTAGTGGGATTTTTAAAATTAAACTTGTTCCAAAAACTACAAATAATATTAAAAATATAGAGGCTGAAACTCATGATAGTCTTTTTCTTCATCCATTATTTATATTAATCATAGATTGTCATATCATGGCACAACCTCACATTGCTCAGAAGAAACCACATGTCATATTTGAAACTCATTGTCCTACTGCTTCCCTATTTGATTTTCATCTTGTTTCAGTTATTTCATCAATCAAAGTCAAAGTCATAAGACTTTCAGTCAAGCCAATTATTGCTAAAATTAAACTATATGGAAGAATTATTTTTAAAACTTCTAAAAAATTATCAGTTATATTTGGAATAGAAAAAGTTGGAAATCCTCATTTTAACATTCATATTCAGTCAGCTGAATTATTAGCTAAATAAGTTTGAACAGTTCAAGTATTAGAAAGTTCTGGAATAAATATAACCATTAAAGTTACTATCACTATTCAAGCCAAACCAGATGGGATTATTTTTGTGAATTTTGGTAAAAAATGAATTATAGCCATAGTTAATAAAACTAAAACTAACATTATAATCATTGGAGTAGCATTTAGCCAATCTCAAGAACTATTTTGAAATTGTCACATTTGTGCTAAAAAAATTATTATAGCAAGTCCATTAACAAAACCCAGCATAACAGAATGTGGAATTAATCTAACTATTTTTCAAAGCTTAAATAATCAAAATAACACCTGGATTATTCAAGCAAAAATTACTGCAACAAGCAAATAATCTAATCCAAAATCAATTACAAGTGGAGTCATAACAACAGCCATAGCTCAAGTTGCACCACTTATCATACCTGGTCTTCAACCAAAAATTGCAGTCATTAATCACATTATAAAAGCTGCCCAAAGCCCAACCATTGGATCAACTCCAGCCACAAATGAAAATGCAATTGCCTCTGGAATTAATGCAAGAGCAACAGTTATTCAAGAAAGAACATCTGCCTTTACTTGTCCTTTTTTTTCTAAATCTATATAGTCATTATCTGACAACCATTTTAATAGTAGCATTTGTTTTTTTATAAAATAAAAAACTAACTTTTTTAGTTAGTTTTAAAAGTTGCTGACATTATATTGAAAAATTATTTTTTTCAATTTTTTAATTATAAAACTTCTGCAGAGTCAGGAATTATGTAATATTTTTCATTTTTTATATAATAATCTCTAATTATATTTTTTAATTCTTCTCATTCTGGCAAATCTGTATTTCCTAATTGTATTAAACTATTAATATATTCTTTACATTTCTCAGTATAAAAAATAATTTTTGAAAAATCTTGTTCTATATTAAAAGTAATATTTTTTAATTTATTCATATTATATTATTAAATATATAAAATTTTATTATTTCAATAATAATAATAAAAAAATGAAGTCAAGACATTTTTTATCATTATTTCTTTATCTAAATATTTTTAATATGTATGATTCTTTTACCTTTATGCATAATCTTTTATTTTCTAAAATAAACAACCTCTTCACTTTCCCCTTTAAATTCAAATATATCACTAGATTTTTTTTCTGAATTTATAGCTAATAAAATAAGCTTTACTTATAAATATCTCATCTATTTCAAGCATCTAGGACATAAAAAGATCTATTTGTTTTATCAAATTCTAGTATTATTCTAATATTTCATACTCTTAATCTGTGAGTAGCAGGTAATAAGTTTTCTAATTTTTTTAGATACACAAAAATATCCTCACTTTCTTTTAATGAGGTAAGTTTTTTTATAACTCTATCTTGATAGTTGTTTTCTAATTTATCAAAAGATTTCTTTCAATTTTTTGTAAAAATAAATTTATACATTTTTTAAATTATTAAATCTGATAAACCACTATTTTTAGAATTTTGATATTTTGTAGATAAACTTTCTTTATTTAAAGATATTTCCATATCTTCTAAGTAATTTTCTACAATTTCTTGTAATCACTCAAAATAAGGTATAATCATAGTTTTAGGTTCTCATTTATTTATAACTGTATAAATATTTGTATTATCTGAAAGTATTGCAATATTCTTTTGTACTTTTGATGTAGATATTATTCTCATAATGTTTATATTAAATATTATATAATCTATTATATAGTAAGTAATATAATAAAGCAAGTCTTTTTGTTAAAAAATCTATTTTCTAAAATACACAACCTCTTCATTTTCCCCTTCAAATTCAAATATATCACTAGATTTTTTTTCTGAATTTATACAAAAATCTCAGTGTGCTAAAACTTTTATTTCTTCTTTTTCTATAATATCTCAAAATTCTTTTTTTATAGAAATAGTATCAAAAAGTTCTGGATTATTTGAAATATTTGCACTTGTTAGGAATAATAATCAATTTAATCTTATTAATTTTTTATGCATAAAATTATGAGCAACTCTAAAGGCAATTTTAGAATATATCTCTGAATTAGGTAAATTATTTATTATTTCTAATAAGCTTTTATCTAAAATTTTTTCTTTATCTATTAAAATAGTAAAAGGATTGTTATAGTTTTTTAAAAAATTAATTTGTTCAAAATTTAATTTAGTATTTTCTATAAAATAATTAAAATCAGAAACTAAAATTGCGATTGGTTTTCTGAAATCTCTTTTTTTAATTTCAAAAATTTTTTTATAATTTTCTATTTCAGAAATTGGACAAGCTATTCAGAAGCAAGTATTTGTAGGTAATATATATAACATAAGTTAAATGTAATACAAGGGGCTAAAGACCCTTGTTGTAGTTAATAATAAATTCAAGACTGTTTAACATTAGCAAGGGTCTTTAGCCCCTTGTATATTTTTATTTAAAATTATTTAAAATTTCAACTACTCTATTCAAATCTTTTTTATTTATTAATTTATGATTTGGTAGAGTTAAAATTCTTTTAGAAATATCTTCTGCAACTGGACAGCTTCAATTTATATATCAAGCTTTTTCTAAATCTATTCAAGCTGGAATAATATTAGATCAAGACCATTGATTTCAAAAAATAATATTATTTTTTCTTCCTAATTTAATTAATTCATTTTTTTTCTCTTCTGATTCTAATAAAATTGGAAATCTAAATCAGTTATAATTCTCTAAATCTAAAAAACCTTTAATCCCTCTCCTTTGGGGGGAGGTTAGGAGGGAGTTAATATTTTCTGTATAAAATTTAATATTTTCTAATCTAATTTGTGTATATTTATCTAAATTTTTAAGTTCTTTTCTAGCAAGATATGCTAAACTATTTGGGAAATCTAAATTAAAATTTTTATATTCAAAATTTTTCTCTTTTTTATTTAAAATTTCTGTTATTAAATTTAATTTTCTTGATAAGAATATAATAACTCTTCATAATTTAAAAAAATCATATAATCTATAAGCTTTATATCAAACTAGATTATACATTAAATTTTTATAAATTATTTTTATTGAAGGCATTTTTAGTTCGTCTTGTAAGGAATGCATGCCTGCAATCCCTACTTTTTTATTTATAACTAAAAATCATCAAGTTATACTAGAAATTACTTTATCTCTTCAAGTTGAAAAAATTAAAAAATCTCATATTCTCCCCTCCTTATCAAGGAGGGGTTGGGGGTGGTTTCATAAACTATGAGCACAATCTTCAATAACTAAAATATCATTATTTTTACAGAAATTAATAATTTCTTCATAATCCCTAGCTTGTTTTCAAAAAGTATGTTGTAAAATTATTACTTTAGTAGACTCAGTAATATTTTTCTTTAAAACTTCAAAATCAAAACTTAAGGTTTCATTTTCTATATCTGAATATATTATTTTAGAATTAGTTTGAATTACTGCATTTACTACAACTGAACAAGTATAAGAACTCACTATTATTTCATCATTTTTTTCAACTCAAATAATTTTCAAGGCATGGTAAATTGCATTTCTTCAATTATAAAAAGAAATGATTTTAGAGTTATTTTGTAGGGGTGCCCCTTGTGGGTACCCTGTTTTTATTTGTGACTGCCCTGTTATTTTCTCCAAAAATTCTTGTTCAAATAATTTATTTTCTTTTCAATACCTTAATTTATAACTTCAAAAAGTCATTAAATACAGACTTTGTAAAGCCTGATTAAATGACACTGTTGTAAAAAATTCTGCTATTATTGTTTTTTTGAACATTTTATTTAAGTGAAGACAAGGGGCTAAAGCCACCTTGTTGAAATTATAATTTTTATCTTTTATTTTGTAAAATATGTTTTATATGTTTTTTTATATCTTTTATTTTATGATTTCTAATTTTTTTATCTTTTAAATTTTGTAAAAAATATAATAATCATTTTCTAATTTTTGTAATAAATTTTATATTCTTAACTTCTAAAATAAAAATAAATCATAAAATAACTAATCACCATCATATAATTGCAGAACCTGGAATTGGTAATATTATCATAAAAATTCATAATAAAGCAAGAAATACCATTATTATTATTCTAAATAATAGTGGTATTTTATATTTTCTTATTTTATTGTAAATTTTATGTTCCATAATTTAAAATTAGTACACCTTTCTCTTTGTAAAAGAGAGAGTACCCGAAGGGGGTGTGAGTTATTATTTATTTTCCTTTAAATATTTATTCAAATATTTTTTAGCATTTCTTCATTCAAATAAAATTACTGATTTTTCTGAAATTTCATTTAAATTAAGTATAATATTTTTTTTATTAAATCATCATTCTAATAATCATTCTATAAAATTTTTTTTATAATTAAATCAGCAAAATAAAATTTGATCTACTATTTTTTCTTCTGCTATTTTTTTTCAAATATTTTTATGAATATTTTCTGATTGTTTTCATAATTCTAAAATATCATCTAAAACTAATCTTTTTTTATATTCTGAACTATAATTTTTAAATAAATCTAATCATGATTTTAATCCAGCTTCAGATAAATTATAAGTATCATCTATTAAAATATTATTTCAAGATTCTATAATAGTTTTTGAAGAATCTGGAGTTTTTAAATTTTTTAAATATCTTTTAATATCTTCTATTTTTAATCATAAATCTATACAACAAGCAATTATTCAAGTGATATTTACAACATTATGCTCTCAAATTAAATTTATTTCAAATTCTGATTTTATATTTTTATAACTAAAACTAAATTTAGTTTTTCAATTTTCAGTATTAATTATTTCTGATTGTGCATCTAAAATATTTTCTGATTTTATTCAATATAATATAATATTTTTCATATTATCCCTCTCCCTCAAGGGAGATGCTAGGTGAGGGCTTTCTCAATTAACATATAAAATTCAATTATTTTTAACTACACTTTCATATATTTCAAACTTTCATTTAGCTATATTTTCTTGACTTCAAAATAATCAAATATGTTGATTTCAAATAGCAGTTAAAAATCAATATTTATGATTAACTATTTTTCATAAAAGACTAATTTCTCATATTTTATAAGCTCACATTTCAGCTACAAAATATTTAAATTTATTATTTAATTTATTTAAAACTAAAGCTGAAACTGACATTTCTGTATTTTTATTTTCTGGTGTTTTCAATGTTTCTCAATTTTGTTCTAAAATTGAACTCAAAAATTCTTTAACACTAGATTTTCAGTAGCTTCAAGTTATTCAAATTTTTATTTGTTTTATTTCACCTGATAAAGGATTTTTAGATTTTTTAATTGCAGAATTTATTTGTTTATTTTTTTTATAATTAACAAGTGGTAAACTAATAAAATTATAGAAAAATATTATAACTGGCATTAATAAAAAGACTGATAAAATATAAATATAAACATAATTAAATAAATTTAACTTTATAAAATAATATAATTCAAATCCTCCTAAAATTATAAATAAAGATAATAAAAGAATTAATCTTCCAGTAAATTTTGGTTTCAATATTCTTTTTCTAAATATTTTTCAAATTACAAATATATTTAATATAACTAAATAATAAAACATTATATTATATCAAATTCACCAAAAAGCTATATTATAAACATTTTCTGAAAAATAAATTCACCAAATCATTAAATAATAAACTAATAAAAATAATTCTAGAATAAAAAAGATATTAAATAAAGCTGATTTACCTTGTTTAGTAAAAATATATTCTTTAAATCTATCAAATCTATATTCTTTTAGTTGAATAGTATATAACCAAAAAGATAGCTTATAAAATAAAGGCAATAAAGCCAATATAAACAATAAGATATAATCAAAAGCTTCTCAGATAATTAAGTTTTGCATAAAAAAAATACTTACAAATTATTTGTAAGTATTTTATAAATAAAAATATATTTTGCAATTTTTAATTATAATATTCATCTAACTGCACTAATATTAAAACTGTAATTCATTTTTAATCATCAGATAATTCAGATATATCAAATTTCTCAGTCTACTATTATTTTTTTTATAATTATAGTATAATCTTTTAAAAATGGTAAAAAATTTTCATCTCAAATAAAAACATTTACTCAATTATTTAATGGAAACTTCTCTATAAAACTTAAAAAATTGAATTTATCTTCAAGCATTTTAATAATATTAAAAATATCATCTCAAATTATTTTATGGTTTTTTTCTAAAAAGCTTGAAACTCAGCTAAACTCAGAAATATGCCTATTTGGTATATTGAAAAAAGCAATTTCATTTGTGTTTTTTGATAATTCTTTTGAAATATTATGAATATAATCTCATAATTTAATAAAATCATTTTGATTGGTTACATTTTTTTCTTGTAAAAAATGCTCTGGAGTAGATTCCATTAAAAAATTTACAAAAACTCTTAATCATTTTGAAGTAGGTAATCTTCCTGCTGAATTATATGGTTGATAAAGTAATTCAAGTTTTTCTAATGTTGCCATGTCATTTCTAACTGTAGCAGGGCTTACTCATAAATCATATTTTTTTAATAATAATTTACTTCATAAAACTTGTCCAGTAGCTAAATACTCATCTACTATAATTTTTAAGATGTCTATATTTCTTTGAGTTAATTGCATTGTTTTTTATTATGTATTTTATATATTATACATTTTTTATTATATTAATCAATCTTTTTACTGTATTTGTAGGATCATATTTTTCAGATATTTCTTTATAATCAGTATGTTGTTTTGGTTTTGATATAAAATTCTCTATTGCCTCTATTATATCAATTGTACTTACTGGTGAAAAATATGAAATAGAATCTCACATAATCTCTCTGGTTTGTTTTAGCCCAGAAGCTATAATAGGTGATTTATAACTAATACTTTCAGTTAAATCAAAAGGAAATGATTCATATAAAGAAGGAAATATACTTCATATAGAATGATGATAAAATGCTTTTTTTTCTTCTGGAGTACTCATTCATATAAAAAATACTTTTTCAACAATTCACATATTAACAACATCTTTTCTAAAATTAATATCTTCAGTTATATCTTGTTCAAGTATAACTAAACTGATATCAGTTTTTCTCTTATTTAATTTAGAAATAATTTCAATTAATTTAGATAAATTTTTATTACTTCACTTTCATCAAGAATAAATAAAATATTCTCATTTTATAGAAAATTTAGTTTTTATGTCAGTTATAATCTTAATACTAGGGAATTGTACTAAATTAAAAAATGGATATAAAATTTCAATTTTATTTTCATCTATATTTAATTTTTCATTTAATTCATGTTTTGTTTGATTTTCAAAACAAATAATTTTTTTAGAATTTTTTAGAGAAATATTTAAAAATAAGTCTTTAATATATTTTTTAAATAAATTTGTTTCTTCTTGATAATGTAGTTCTTTTAAATCTTTTATAAATAAAATATAATCTCATTTATATAAAAGAGGTTTTTTTTCATTAAAAAAAATCATCAAAAAATTTTTATCTTTTTTTAATTTTGAGTTAAATTTTATTTGTTCTGTTAAACTACTAGGCTCTTCTTTTATATATTCAACTTTCAATTGAACTGGAAATTTAGTTTTTGTTTTATTACTTAAATAAAGAGTATATATATTTCCAGTATCAGTATGAATTAAATTTTGTATTAATACAGCCACAAAAGTAGAATATTTATTATCTGATTTTAAGAATCTTAAATCTAGTCAAATTTGCATTTTTTTATTTTTATATATTACAAAGGGCTAAAGCCACTCTGTTGACAGTTTAGTCAATGAATACAAATATTATATCAAAAAAAACTAAAAATAATAGTTTTTTTATTAAAATCTTCTTGACTAATAATGCTAAAATACTAATAATTAATTTTTAAAAAAATATTGTAATATTAAATATTTTTTATATAATATATCTAAATTATATTTAATATTAAAAATATGTCTGAAAGAATAACTGAGAACCTTACTAAAAAAATATTTTTCTCAAAATGATATATTGAAAATACTATTGAGGAACAAAAAAGTCAAAATCCTATAATTGATAAGCTTCTTAAATGATGAAGTAAAAAATGAAATTGAAAAGCTAAACCAGAATTTATTATTAAGTTTCCTAATTCTGATACTTTGATAGTAGTTGAATGTAAGGCTTTTTTAGATTGACATGAAAGTAAAGATAGAAAACAATATGCCGATTATGCAGTAGATTGAGCTTTATTATATTGAACAAAATTAGCAAAATCTTTTAATATTATTGCAATTGCAGTTAGTTGACAAAATGATAAAGAATTGAAAATCTCTAATTTTTTATTTTTAAAGTGAGAGAGTACTTATAGAGAATTAGAATCAAAAAAAATCTTATCATCAAAAGAATATGAAAATATCATTTTAAAAGACCCAAATCAAGAGAAAAAAGCTAAGTCAGAATTATTAAAATTTTCAAGAGAATTACATAATAATATTAGAGATTATGCAAAATTAAGTGAATCAGAAAAGCCACTTTTTGTTAGTTGAATATTGATAGCATTAAAAGATTCAGAATTTAAAAACTCTTACCAATATGCTTGAAACTTGCAAAAATCTCTTTTTCAATCAATTATCAGGCAAATAGATATTTTTGATATTCCTTGAGAGAAAAAAGAATTAATGAAGCAGACTTATAGATTTTTAGAAAATCATCCAAGTTTATCAAAGCTTTATGCAAAATCTAATGAAACAGTTTTAAAGATTTTAGTTGATCAAATATCTATAAATATTGTTCCTTTTTTTGATAGCTATAATGAATATGATGTTATTTGAAGTTTTTATTGAGAATTTTTAAGATATACAGGTTGAGATAAACAATGACTTTGAATTGTTTTAACTCCAAAGCACATAACAGAACTTTTTGTGGAATTAGCGCAAGTTAATATAAATTCTAGAGTTTTAGATCCATGTGCCTGAACTTGATGATTTTTGATTTCAGCAATGAAAAAAATGATAGATGATGCAAAATGAGATTTTGATTTAATTGAAAGAATAAAAAAAGAACAATTAATTTGAATTGAACAAAATCCAAATATGTACACACTTGCTTGTTCTAATATGATTTTAAGATGAGATTGAAAAGCAAATATATATCAATGAGATTGTTTTGAACCTAAAATAGTTTCTGAAATTAAAGAAAAACATAAACCAACAGTAGGTTTTATTAATCCACCATATTCTCAAAAAGGAGAATGACAAAGTGAAATGGAATTTGTAGAACATATGCTTGATATGTTAGAAAAAAATTGAACTTGAATTGCAATTGTTCCTATGAGCTGTGCTTTAACTAGTAATAAAAAAAATAATGAAGTAAAATCAAGAATTTTACAAAAACATACTCTTGAAGCAGTTTTTTCAATGCCAGCAGAATTGTTTTATCCAGTATGAGTTGTAACTTGTATAATGGTTTTTACAGCAAAATTACCACATAATAATTTTAAAGAAAGTTTTTTTGGTTACTTTAAGGATGATTGATTTGAAAAAACAAAAAATGATTGAAGAATTGATAAAAAGAAATTATATGATGATATAAAAAATAAATGGCTAAAACTATTTTTTAATAGAAAAGAAGAAATATGATTATCTTCACTTAAACCCATTGATTGAAATGATGAATGGTGTGCAGAAGCTTATATGGAAACAGATTATTCAGAATTATCTGAAAATGATTTTTTAGAAGAAATAAAAAAAATTGTTGCTTATAAAATAAGAAAATAATATGCTAAATACTAAACAATGGAAATATTTTAAATATACTGATATTTTTGAAATTAAAAATTGAAAAAGAGTAATTGTTTGAGATAATATTTTAAAAAATTGAAAGTTTAATTTTGTTTCAGCAATAGATCATAATAACTGAGTTTTTTGAAGAACTGACTTACCTCCAAACCATAAATTATGAACAATTGCAGTAAACTATGATTGAAATTGAGTTGCAGAAGCTTATTATCAAGATGAAGATTTTTGGGCATTAGATAGTGTAAATGTTTTATATCCAAAGTTTGAGATAAATATATATTTGATTATTTTTTACAACCTTAATAAGAAAAGAAAAATATAGATTTAGTTACTGAAGAAAGTGGAATGTTGAAAGAATGAAAAAATCAAAAATAAAACTGCCTGTTAATGATGATTTAGAAATCGACTTTAAATTTATTGAAAATTTTATAAAAAAATTAGATATTAAAAAATCTATATTTAAAAATTATAAACTTAGTTTAATAAAAGAAAAAATAAATTTAAATGATAAGGAATTTAAATATTTTAATATAAATGAATTATTTGAAGTTACTGGAAGTAAGACAACTAAAAAAGATATTTTGGAGGAGTATTGAGAAGGAGAATTTCCTTATATAACAACTCAGGCTACAAATAATTGAGTTAAAGGGTTTTATGATTTTTTTACTGAAAAAGGTTGAGTCTTAACTATCGATTCAGCAGTTGTTGGATTCTGTTCTTATCAAGAAAAAGATTTTTCTGCTAGTGATCATGTTGAAAAATTGGTTCCACAATTTAAATTAAATAAATATATAGCTAAGTTTTTAACTACAATTATTAATAAAGAAAATTAGGCTCTTCCTTAAATCAATTAGGTAGAACTTAATTTTTGTATATAATATATTAAAATATAATAAAAATCAAATGGAAAAAGAACTATTTTTACAGGCACTATGATTAAAAGAACCTTGGTACATAAAAGAAGTTAA
>JAUZRO010000078.1 GCA_030950465.1 Candidatus Altimarinota bacterium
TTTATGTAAAGTTGCAAAAAGAGTTTCACACTGATTTTCTTCAAAAGTTATGTATATCAAAAAATTAACTGCTAGATTTTGTTTGAAAAAACTTGAAATTTAGATGGTATTTTTCCTGCTATCACGAAAAGAGCCAAAAAATTTTGCTTTTTATATTATTTTAAATATAATATTATTATATTTAAAAAATAATTATTAATAATATGATTAATTTTACAGCTTTTATTGAAAGAGAATGAAATATTTTTATTGCAAAAAACTTAGAATTTTGAATTTTTTCTCAGTGAAATACTTCTGATGAGGCAGTCCTTAATTTAAAAGAAGCAACAACATTATATATGGAAGATGAATCAAAAGAAACATTGTTATCAAAATTTAAAAATAAACAATATTCTTTAACAATGTTAACTATTTAATTATGGTAAAATCAGATTATCACTTTATTTCTTGAAAAGAATTTATAAAGTATCTTTCAAAAAATTATTGACTTGAAATTATATCTCAAAAATGAAGTCATATAAAAATAAAATGTTTATGAATTAAAACTATTATTCCAAATCATAAAGTAATAGCTTATTGAACTTTTTCTTGAATATTATGACAAATATGAATTGATGAAACAGAATTTTTAGATTTTATAAATAAAGGCAAAAAATAAATTTTTTGCTTTTTATTTTTTTGCTATTTTAAAAAGTATTTTCATAGTTTCATAAAAATCTTTATTTTCAATTAAAACTCAGCTTGGATTTCATCTCAAATTTAGTATTAAAACTTTATTATTATATATTACAATTGTTGAATATATTTTTCAAAAAATATTTTCATCAAAAAGTTGTAATTCCCTTTCTTCAGAATAATTTTTATTTTTAAATTGGCTTTCTGTCTCTCAATTATTAGAAATTGCATCACAAATTAAATTATATTTTTTTCTAAGTTTTATAAAATTATTCATAAATTCTTCTCAAAAAGTATTTACTAAATCCTTATGTGCTCAAATTTCACAATATTTTGTATTATTTTTATTTTTTGAAAACTCAATAATTTCTAAATATGCTTTTTTACAGTTTTCAATTCAATCTATAAAAATAATTTTTGGCCTATATATATTATTTTGATTTTTTTCTTTAAGCTTAGGTAAAATATCTTCTAAAATAGATTTTTTATTTTTAATTTCTTCTAAAATGATTTTTTCGAAATTAGAAATATCACTTTCATAATAACCTGTTTTTCATCTAAAAGATTTTTTTAAAACTCACTTTTTCCATAAATTATCTGCTAAAAAATTTACACTAGATTTTGGAAAACCTAAATTTCTTGCTACTTCAGAAGCTGCTGAAATACCAAATTCTAATAAATATAAAAACACTTTTATCTCTTTTTTATTAAATCATAGTTCTATTAATTTTTCTTCCATCGACAGTAATTATTGATAATATTTTCTTTATTATACTTTACTTTTAGTTAATTATCAATACTTTTTGATAGGAAAAATAAGGAAAACAAATATATCTCTTTCTTGAATTCTTACTCTTTTACAAAGAGCAAGAGGCAACACTGTACTATTTTTAAGAAATCCATACCACTTTGTTCTTTGTAAAAGAGTAAAAGTCCGTAGGACAAAAGAGATATTATTTGTTAATTCTTTATTTAAATTTATTATTTAATAAAAAATTATGACACAATTAAATTATTTAGAAAACACTTATAACTTTGAAAGTGATGCTAAAATTATTGAAACTTGAGAAAATGAATTTGGGAAATATATTATTTTAGATAAAACTATTTTTTATCCTCAAGGTTGAGGTCAACCAAGTGATATTTGAAAAATTATTTTTTGAGATAAAATTTTTGAAGTAGAAAATGTTAGATTAGATGATAAATGAATAGTTTTTCATTATTGAAAATTTAGCTTGTTAACAGAGGGTTTTTACCCTTTGCAAAAAGTAAAATTAAATATAAATTCTGAAATCAGAATAAAAAATGCTAAAAATCATACTTGATGACATTTATTAGACATTGCTGTTAAAAATATGTGATTAAATTTAATTGCAAAAAAGTGATTCCACTTTGATACTGGATGTTATGTTGAATATTCTTGAATTTATAATGTTGAAGAAAAAGAGGAAATATTAAAAAAATTAAATTTAGAAATTAATAACTTAATTTCACAAAATTTAAAAATAAATATTGATAATAATTTAGATTGAAATCACCAGAGTACACCCTGAAAGAAGTGCCCTTGGGGTGAAAAGTTTTTAGAAAAGTATATTTTGAAAACTATGAAAAGATTTGATGTGGTTGTTGATGAACTCACCTAAATTCTACTTGAGAATTATGAAAAATAAAAATAACTAATATTAAAAATAAAAAGTGAAATTGTAAGATTAGTTATCAGGTTGTTTAATAAAAAACTTTTTTTATTCTTTATAAAATATACTACTGATGTATAAATATCAGCCTATAAAATAAATTATTATCATAAAACTAAATCATAAAGTCAGACTTATATCAAATATTGCATGAAATAATATTGCTAGAAAAAGTCAGAAGAAAATAGTTTTTAATGAAGATATTGAAAAATATTTACAGTTATTTTGCAAATATGATTTTGAAAAATAGTATCAAACTAATGCTGAACTTAAAACATGAACCATTAGTGAAAAAATTGATCTGTAAAAATATGTTGAAAAAAACTCTTTATTTAATCCTCAACTTGTATAGATTTGATTTAAATATAAAATATTTTCTATTAATGCAAATCATAATGCTACAAAAATAGCATATAAAACTCAATTTTGTACTGTTTTTATTTGTATTACACTTGATTGCAAAAAGTTGAAATGTTTAGATGTTTCTTCAATAAAAGCTATTAAAATATAATAAAATATTACTAATTTTAATGTATTAAAACTTATTTCTCCAAAAGTTGGTCAATTAAGTATTTCACTTGTTCAAATTCAAAGTAGGGAAAAAATAAAAATAAATAATGCTATAAATATAGTAAATAAGCTGAAAATTCAAATATTTTTTAAATAGATTTTTAGTATTATTTTACTTCTTGTTGTCCAAGAAATTGCAATAAATGCAAATCAAACTATAATAAATAAAAATAATATTAATGAAATGTTAAAATTTAACAATCATAAAAAATTTCAGGCCTCAGTAACTTTTTCAAAAATATTTAAAAAGTTAAAATTAGAATTTTCTAAATATTTTCACATAGTTATAATTGGAACTACAGAAATTATTCATCAAATTAACCCAACTATAAACCTTTTTCTTGAAAGTTCTACTCAATCTATGTATGAAAAAATATACCCCCAAATTACAATAGGGATAAGTGAAACTATAGAAATTCAGATTATGGAAAATATTGTTTCTATCATAAATTAATTTTAACATAAAATTGAAAATAAAACAAATTTGTTAGGCTCCTTTCGTGATAGCAGGAAAAATCTAGAAAAAATAATAGCTATAAATTATATTATAATGCTATTAAAACATATAAAAAAGAGAAGAAAAGTTTTAAATAAACTTTTTTCTCTTTTTTTGTTGATTTTTAATGTA
>JAUZRO010000079.1 GCA_030950465.1 Candidatus Altimarinota bacterium
TTTTGCCCAACTTCCAGAATTAATATTATTTGAAATAATATTTGAATTTAAAATAGTTGGAACAGTAATATCAATATTAATTTTTTCTGAAGAAACTAAATAACTAATATTTCAAGCAGCATCTTCAGCTTTTATACAAATATATTTTCAATTATTTGTTTCAGTATTTATTACAAAATTTATTCATGAAGTAAATGTATTTCCATAAGTATCTGTATTATCACATGTAGAATCTGATGAAAATCCATATTCATAACTTGCAGTATCTGGATTTATATCACTTACAGTAATATTTATTGTATCTGATTGAACTGGTCAAGTTATAACATTATCTACAAAAATTATAGATGGAGCTATTGTATCTACTATAATATTTGAAGTTGGAAAATATGGTGCTGTAAAGCCAGTAATACTATGATCATAAGCATCTAAAAATGTTAAATTTGTAAAACTAAATACTCCATTTTGATTTACTAATATTGGATATGTCTTATTTCTACTTAATATTTGAGTAGAAGAAGTAGTAAAATCACCTGTATTTAATCATGTTGTAGCTCAAATTGAAAAATCTCAATTATTTCATGATTTCCAACTATCTTCTGGAGATAGATTTAAAGTTATTATTATATTATCTCATTCTTTTGCATAAGATGTATTTTTTGAATTATTTGAAGAAAGTGTAAATGAATCAAATATTGGACTAGTTGTATCAACTACTTTTACTGTTCTTGTTGTAGTTCAAACATTTGTACTACTATCTGTTGCAGTATATCTTAATGTGTAACTTCAAACTGTTGTTGTATAAACTGTTCATGTTACTACTGCCGTTAAGCTTTCTCATGAATTATCTGTTGTACTTGATCATAATTCTGTATATGAGCTTCATACTGAAACTTCAACTGTTTCTGGATCTGCTCATGTAACAGTTACTATTGGGCTTGTTCTATCAAAAATAACTTTACTTGAATCAGTTGTAGCAGATACTTCAACTAAATTATTTAAAGCAATATCTGTAGTATTTATAGAATAATTTATTTCTCATTCTATATCAGAACTAGTTGTAATATATTTTCATACATATATATTTGATGAACCTGATTGAGTAATTACTACTGAACCAGTATTATTTAATATCATTAATTCTGGACTATTTACTTCTTCTGAAAATTCTACAGTTAAAGTAATTTCATCTCAAACTTTTGCCCAACTTCCAGAATTAATATTATTTGAAATAATATTTGAATTTAAAATAGTTGGAACAGTAATATCAATATTAATTTTTTCTGAAGAAATTAAATAGCTAATATTTCAAGCAGCATCTTCAGCTTTTATACATACATATTTATCATTATGGCTTTCATCATTTAAAATAATATCAACTCCAGAAGTAAAGGTTTCTGTAAAAGTTACACTTCAAGTACAAGTAGCATCATCTGTAAAAGCATATTCATAAGAAGAAATATCTGTATTTAAGTCTGTAACAATAATATTTAAAGTATCACTTTGAACTGGTCAAGCAATAACATCATCAGAAAAATTAATTACTGGTGCTGTTGTATCAACTATTATATTTGAAGCTGGTGCAACAAATCATGTCAAATCATTTCATTCCCAATCCTGAAAAACTACACCTGTTATTAGAAAATCTCAATTTTCTCAACTATTAATATTAACTGTTCTAGTTGCAAAAGACTTAGGATTTTCTGATTTTGAAAATTTATTTGTCTCTCAAGTAGATGTTCAAATAGAAAATAAAGCTTTATTATATAATTGCTTCCAAGTATCTTCTGGATTAATAGTTAATAAAATCGCAATATCATCTCAAGCTTTTGCATAAGAAGTGTTTTTAGAATTATTTGAAGTTGTTGTAAGACTAGAAAAAACTGGAGCAGTTGTATCTTCAATTACATTAATAGTAATAGTTCAAGTATTAGTCAGAATACTATCACTAACTTCAACAACTAAATTATAACTAGTAGTAGTATCATAATCTATACTTCAACTAACTGTAATTTCAGATGTGCTTGAATTAATTGCAAATGCTCAATCTATATTTCAAGATAAAATTGAATATATTAAAGTTGTTCAACTATCTACATCACTTCAAGTATGAGCTAACACAATTGTTCAATTAGCAGAATTTTCATTAACTGAACCTGTTGCATTAGTTAAGATTGGAGCTTCATTTATATCTGTTATATCTATTGTAATTGTAGCAGTATCTGTTTCTCAACTTGCTGTAGCTTGAACTGTCAATAAATATTGATTTAATGATTCATAATCTAAAGAACCGCTTACTGTAATTTCAGCACTATTTACATCTATAGAAAAAACTGAGCCTGTATTTCAAGAAATAATATCATATGTAATAATATCTAAATCAGAGTCACTACCTGTATGAGTTAATACTGAAAATAAATTAGCAGAATTTTCATCAACTGAACCTGTTGCATTAGTTATAACTGGAGTTGCTGCATTTACAGTAGTTCAGAAACTTACAATAAGTATAGATAATAGCAAAAATTTAATAAAAATGTTTTTCATAATTTTTTATAATTAATAATATAAATATATTATTAATTAAAAAAAATAAGTCAAAAGTTTCTGTTATTTTAAACTTAAGAAAAAGACTTAACATTTTTTTGTAAAAATTTTTATCCTTCTCATATAACCCATAAGGGCAATCCTTTATGGTTGCTCTGACTTTTTAAATTACTTTTTTATTTTTTCAATTAACTTATAACCAACCCCGGGGAGTAATTCATATTTTTAGTTATCTACCTCGGGGTTAATACATAATTTTATTTTCTCCACAAAAAAAATCCCTTCTCAATTAAAAGAGGGGGATTTTTTAAAACTAAATTTTTATTTTATAGTTTTTTATTAATTCCCTATATTCTATTCATTCAATTTTAGAAATATCATTTAACATACTTTTTGCTGTTTTAGGAGGATATTCTTTATGAAATCAAACAGTCAATCAATATCAATTTTTTTCATACCTAAAATGACTTCATCTTGATCTTATGCAATTAAAATTTAAATCTTTTAAAAT
>JAUZRO010000008.1 GCA_030950465.1 Candidatus Altimarinota bacterium
ATTATACTCTTTTAGAAAAAGAATCAAAAAGGATTATAAGTAAATTAAATAGTTATAAAATAAATACTATTTTATCTTCAACTAAAGATAGGCCAACATATTGGAATACATTTTTATCATTAGAATGAATACAAATAGCAGCTAAAACATGAACTTCAAATAAAAATTATAAATGAATAATTAGAGCAAATAACTTATGGACTATATGATATACTCCTCAAATTGTAACAGTTGTATGGTCTTGAAATACATCTTGAAAAGCATTAAATGCAAGTGCTTCTTGATTAATGGCATCTTGACCAATTATGAATGATTTTATGGAATTTGCACATAAAGATTTAAAGAAAGAAACTTGGAAATTTCCAAAATAAAAAAAAAGTAATAAAAAATGGCTGAGAATGTAATTTCAGCCATACTTCTAATAATTTTTGTAAATGGTGGACCTTCCGGGGCTCGAACCCAGGACCTTATCCTTAAGAGGGATCTGCTCTACCAACTGAGCTAAAAGTCCATTTTAAACTTGCAAAAAGTAGTTTAATAATTATATTTAAAAAATCAAATTTAATTTTTACAAAATAAATATATAAATAAAAAATGGTTATAAATAATCCGTATATAGATAAAGTAAAAGAACACAAAAATATTATAAATATTTATGAAGATATTTATCAATATAAATGAAAATGGGATAAATATTTTTGAAATGAAAATGAATTAATTTTGGAGGTGTGAACTGGGCTTGGAAATTTTTTTTCTAAAGAAGTTCAAAAAAATCCAAATCAGAATTTTTTATGAATGGAAATTAAATATAAAAGATTGTATATTTGAGCTGAAAAATCATTGTGAAATTTGAATAATTATGCTAATAATTGAGTTAGGATTAGAAATATTGAAGAAAAAATTGCTAAACATTTAGAAGAAAAAACTTTGTCAATAGAGAGTTTTAGCCCTTTGCAAGAGAAAAAACAAAAGGTTAACTTTGTTCTATTAAAGGACTTTTGAGAAAATATAGATCAAATTTTTAAAGAAAATGAAATTTCTAAAAGTTATATTTTTTTTCCTGATCCTTGGGCTAAAAAGAAAAGATGGTTAAAAAACAGATTATTACAAACAGAATTTTTAAACAATCTATATAAAATTACTAAAATTTGATGAAAATCTATCATTAAGACAGATCATTTCTGATATTATGAGTTTATACTGGAAGAATTAAAAAAGACTCCTTGGAGTATAGTAAAGGTTTCAACAGATTTTGAAAATGAACCAGAATTTAAAAATGAAGAAACTACAGAATTTCAACAGCTTTTTAGAGGTCAAGATATTAAGATAAATTATATAGAGTTACAAAAATAAAATAGAAAAATTTATTGGATTAATTTTTCTATTTTTTCTAGATTTTTATTACTTATATTATTATATAATTTTTCAAGCAAAGTTAAAGTTCAAATTCACTTAGATAATAATCTAGTTCTATTCTTAGGAGAAAATAAAATAAATAATTTTTCAAAATATAAAAAATTAGTTAAAATATATTTATCTAAATTTATTTTAGATTCCATAAAATCTTTTAAAAAATCATCTTCTGATTTAATTGTATTTATATATCTTTTTATTCTCTTTAGTCTTATTTCTGTAATAGATAAATCTTTATTTTTT
>JAUZRO010000080.1 GCA_030950465.1 Candidatus Altimarinota bacterium
TAATTTATGTAAAGTTGCAAAAAGAGTTTCACACTGATTTTCTTCAAAAGTTATGTATATCAAAAAATTAACTGCTAGATTTTGTTTGAAAAAACTTGAAATTTAGATGGTATTTTTCCTGCTATCACGAAAAGAGCCATAAAAACTTGCATATATATTTTTTTAAATATACTTCATTTATGGAAAAGAGAATGGTATTTTCATACACATAAAGCAGTGAGTCATATAAATCTCACTTTTTTTGCTATATTACTTTAAAAACTTATTATGAATCAAAAAATTAGAGATATTGATAGAGCAGAGCTTCATGCTCACTTGGGTTCTAGTGTGCCAGTTGAAATTTTATGGGAACTTTCTCATGAACAATGAATAAGATTGCCCGTTTCAAATTATGATGATTTTGAAAGAATGATTACTATGGGGAAAGATGAAAAAAATAAAGATTTAATAGAAATGGATGCTAAATATTTTAGATGGACAGAAATTATTCAATCAAGTCCTTTTGCTTTAAGGGAAGCTGTTAAACATACAATTTGAACTAATTATAGAAAATCTAATTTGGTTCTTCAAGAACTAAGGTTTAATCCTATGAATAGAAATAAAAGTTGAGAATTAGATTTGGATTATGTTATGATTTCTGCAATTCATGGTTTAGATAAAGCTCTTTTACAATATTCTAAAGTTAAAGCTGGATTTATTTTATGTTTAGATAGAAGATTTTCAGTTGAACAAAATACTATAATTTTAGAAAAAGCTATAAAATATAAAAATAGATGAGTTATTTGAATAGATATTGCTTGACCACTTGTGGACTCATTTGATATTAAAAAATATAAAACCATTTTTGAAATAGCAAAATGAGCAGGTCTTTGAACAACTATTCATACTTGAGAAGAATGAGAGATAGAGGAATTAAGATATGTTGTAGAAGAAATTAAACCAGATAGAATATGACATTGAATAATGGCTGTTCAAGATAAAAAAATTATGGAGAGACTTGCAAAAAATAATATTATTTTAGAAATATGTCCAACTTCAAATCTAAAAAATTCAAAATTACCTAATGTAGAAGCTCTTAAAAAAACTATAAGAACACTTTTAGATAATGATGTAAAACTAACTCTTAATACAGATTGAGCAGTTATGTATAATATAAATATTGTTAAAGAAGAAGAGTTTTTATTAGAAAATGGTATAGTTACTGAAAAAGAGATTAAACAAATGTATAAAAATGCATTTGAATATACTTTTATAAAATAAAAAAAATAAATATGAATAAAAAAGATAATATTATTATTTATAATACTGATGATTGAAAAACGTCTATTGCACTATACTCAAAATAATGAGATATTTGGATGAACCAAAATCAAATTGCAGAACTTTTTGACACCTCTACTCCAAACATAAGTATTCATATTAAAAATATCTTTGAAGACTGAGAGCTAAGCCATAATTCAGTTGTTAAGGATTACTTAACAACTGGAAGTGATGGAAAGAAAAAGTAAAGATAATTTATGAGAAATATGATGAAAAAAGAAAAAAAGAAGAATTAAATTTTGAAGATAAAAAAATAATGAAAATAATAAGAAAAGCATTAACTTTTAATAAAAATATATGTGAAAAACAGAAGATACTATAAAAATATTTCATAAAATTTTAGAAACTTTTCCAGAATCATTTAATTGACAAAAATATTTAACATTAAAAAATTATAGACAAAAAAATAAATACCTCTGTGCAGTATCTTTCAACTGTAGTGAATAAGGTATTTCTATGTATTGTCTAAAGATTTTAATCTTATATAGAAGATATATAAAAAGCAAATTTAATTTTTAAAATAAAAAATATGTGAAGTTGGTGAACTTGAATTTTTGAAAGTGATGATTCTTTGGATTTTATAGGATGAATTTATGAATAACATAAAGAGAAAAAATGAAAAGATGATTTCTTATTTAAAAATATAAAAAGTTATTTAAAAGGAATTAGTACAAGTGAATTTTTAAATCAAGAAGAATCTATTCGAGTAGAGGTTTCAGCTTATATTTTTTCTGAATTAATATATTTAAAGGTAAGAATAAATTTAAATTAGATTTATCTAAACCTATTTTTCAAATTATAAATGAAGTTGAAGAAATAGATTGATTTATTCCAAGTGAAATGTATTTAGATTTAGTTTTATATAAAAACAAAGATTATAATATATGAGAAACTTTTTTATATAG
>JAUZRO010000081.1 GCA_030950465.1 Candidatus Altimarinota bacterium
TGTGATGGTGATTGTTGAATAATAAATTATATTTTCTTAGATAATTATATTATTTCTTATAAAAGAGAGCTTTATAGTAGAAAGTTTATTTTAATTAATATTAAAAGAACAAATATATTGTTATCTACTTTTTTAGAAAAGATAAATTTAAAAAATATTTCTAAATTAAATTTACTTGAAGAATGTAATTCTTGTTCTGATTGATTTGATTATAATATAATTATTGATTACAAATGAAATAGAGTAAATATTGATTATGATGCTATGGAATATGAAAATTTATCAGACATTAAATATAATTGATTAAATAGTATATTTTTATTTATAAAAGAAAGGCTGAAATAATAGATTTTTTAAACTGATTTTTATATAACTTTTTTTGTATAAAACTTTTTAACAATAAAAATAAAAAGTTCTTGATTTTTTTAATAAAATTAATAAAATAACATTAATTAGTTAACTTTGTTAAACAAAAAAATATGCAAAAATTTGATTCAATAGACCAAATAATTTTAGAAATTGAAACTTTGAAATTTAAATGAGAAATAGCTAAGGCTATTTCTATTTTAGAGAATAACATTATGGAATATAATGATGATTATAGGTTTTTTGAGGAATTATGAGATATTTACTTAGCAGAATGAATTGTTGATAAAGCTGAAAAAGCAGTTGATTTTGCTTTAAAATTAAATCCAGAATCAGCTACTGGGAATTATCTAAAATGATTTTTATATATAAATTGAGAAGAGCCTGAAAAAGCAATTCCATTTTTAGAAAAATCTAATAAATTAATGACTAATAATTCAGAGGTTTTAAGAAATTTAGGTTATGCTTATGCAATTTCTGGGCAATATGAAAAAGGGATTTATATTTTGAAAAGAGCTCAATTTATTAATCCAGAAGATTATTTGATAAAAGAAGATTTAGCTATGGCTTTAATCTGAAGTTGAGAAGTATTAGAATGAAATGCTATTTTAAGACAAGTTAGAAAAAATGAATTCATTTAAAACAAATAAAATAAACCAAAATAAAATTTATACAATAGTGAATGTATGAAGTTATAAAGTAAGAGTAGCTATTTGTAGCTTCTCTTTTTCTGGTATTAAGATTTTAGGTTATTGAGAAAAGAGGCAGTCAAGATTAGATATAGTTAATAATGAAATAAATAATTTATCAGGTCTTTGTTATACAATAGAAGAAGCTCTTTTAAAAGCTGAATTTGAATCTTGAGAAAAAACAAAAAATATAATTATAAATCCTTTTTTTGCAAATTCATTTTATTATTCAAAAACAGTTTCTTATAAAAATACTAGTATTAGTACTGAATTATCAAATAAAGATATATTTAATATTATATCTAATATAGAAAATATAAGTCTTTCATCTATGTCTTTACAGTTAGAAGAAAAATATGGTTTTTCTAAAGATGAATTAAAATTAATTTTAAGTAATATTTTTAATTTAACAATAGATTGAAAAAAAATAAGTTCTTTATATAAAGAACATTGAGAAGATATTAAGGTAAAAATATTAAATACTTTTATTTCAAAAAATAATTATGAAATAATAAAAAATATAGCAGATTATTTAGAAAAAGATATTTTTAAAATTATCCCAGAAGAATATGCTATTACAAAATTATGAAATAAAAATATATCAGAAGTTTTTATTGATATATGAAACTCTTCTACATCTATTTCTATAAAAAATAAAGATTCATCTTTACTTTGAGCATTAAGGTTAGATATTTGAATTGGTGACTTAGTAAAAGAAATTTCTAAAAATGATTCAAGGAGTAGATGTGAAATTATAAAAAAATTAGATAGAGATGATTTATTTAAAGATGAAAAAAAGAATTTTTTATTAATGTTTTCAGATATTTTAGTTGAATGATTAAAAGAAATTTTACAGTGAAGTCTTTGTCCAGAGAGTTTTATTTTAGTTTGAGGTTGATCAAATAACTTTTTTATAAAAGATTATTTATTACAAAAAGATTTCAATTTATTATGAGTTAAAATGTTAAAAAAAATAGAATTTTCTTCTGCTTCTATAGAAGAAATAAGAAAAATTATTTGAGTAGAAAAAATATTGAATGCTTCTAATATAAATATTATATCTCAAATTATTACTACAAAAAACATTGTACAATCAGAAAATGATATTATGGAAAAGGCTATACAAAAGACACAAGAAAGATTTAAATAAAAAAATAGTTACTATCAACCACTTTTCAAAAGTGGTATTTTTTTTGTAAATTTTCTTGAAAAATCTCTCGCAATTTTAAAAAAAATGGTTATACTAATAAAGTATAAGAAATTACTTAATTAAAGCAGGCTCTTTTCGTGATAGCAGGAAAAATACCATCTAAATTTCAAGTTTTTTCAAACAAAATCTAGCAGTTAAATTTTTGATATACATAACTTTTGAAGAAAATCAGTGTGAAACTCTTTTTGCAACTTTACATAAATTATTAATTCCTTCTGTTAAAGCATTAGTAAATTTAAATTCATCAGTTGAATGCTCACAAAATCCTTTAATTCAGGC
>JAUZRO010000082.1 GCA_030950465.1 Candidatus Altimarinota bacterium
TTTTAATATATTATATACAAAAATTAAGTTCTACCTAATTGATTTAAGGAAGAGCCTTATATTTTTTTTCATAATATTTTTTTAAATTATTTAAAATAAATGTTTCCTTTTTTCAGTAAATATACTATAATAATAGTATATTTGAAACTTGTAAGGAAGAAATATAAAAATTTATTATTTTCTTACACAGTTTATACATTAGTTTATTAAAATAATAAAATGAAAAATCTACAAAATACTAAAACTAAATTAACTATAATTTTTAGTCTAATAATTTCAATATTATTTTTAATAATTTGAAATAGTTTTTTTGTATTTAAATTTATTTCAGATAAAAATAATATAAAACAAGAAGTTGAAAATATACAAGAAATAATAAAGAATAAAGAAAATAATATAAATACTTTTTTATCAGAAAATAAAAATAACTCTGTAAAGTACAAAAAAGAAACTGAAGAAATAGATAATATAATTAATTTTACTTCAAATCTTTTTAAAAATATTGATACTAAATTTGGTGAAATTAAAAAAACTATAGATATTGAAGAGGTTTTAGTTGAATGAAAAACAGATTTTGAATTCTTTAATCAAAAAATTATTATTTTTAATAATTTGTCAACAGAGGACTTTAGACCTTTGAAAAATGAACAGATTTTAAATGAAAATATTCTTTATTCAAATATTGAAGATTATGAAAAAATTGATTTTAAAAAATATATAAATATAGAAAATTGACTTATTTTTGAAGAAAAATTAGCTGTTTTAAAAACAAATATTTGAGAAAAAAAATCTTTGATATTTATAGAAAGAGAATATATATTAGAAAATCTACTTTTAGATATTTTATATTTATTTATAGTAATATTCTTTTTTAGTATTTTATTTTATATTATATGAAATATATTTATTAAAAAAGTTTTAAAACCTGTTGAAGAAAATATTGAAGAAATGAATAATTTTATAGATAATGCTGGACATGAATTAAAAACTCCACTTGCAGCAATTAATTCTTCAGCTTCATTAGCTAAAGAATTAAAGCATTTTGAACCTGAATTAATTCAAGAAATTATAGATGAAACCAATAAATCTAGTGAAATTATTTGAGCACTTAGATCATTAACAAAAATATCTAAGAACTCTAAAATAGAAAATTTTTGAATAAAATCTATTCTTAAAGAAGTTTTAATATCTCAAAAAGATAATATAAAAAATAAAAAAATAAGACTAAGTTTTGATACAAAAAATAAAGATATTCAGATATCTGCTAATAGAAATTATTTTTATATATTAGTTAGTAATTTTATAACTAATGCAATAAAATATAATAAAGAATCTTGAAATATAACTATTGAAATCTGAGATAATTTTCTGGTAATAAGTGATAGTTGAATCTGAATTCCTAAGAATGAAACAAAAAAAATATTTGAAAGATTTTATAGAACAAAAAATCATAAATGAGTAGAGTGATATGGATTATGATTATCTATGGTAGAAAAGATTGCAAAACTTTATAATTGGAAGATTGAAATAGAAAGTATAGAGAATATATGAACAAAAATAAAAATATTATTAAAATAAAACATTATGAAAAAATCTTTAGAAGAAAAAGCTCCAATAATAGCAAGTAGTGTAGCATTATTTTTAGCAATAATAAAATTTATAGTTTGAATAATGTCAGGATCTGTTGCTCTTCTTTCATCAGCTGTTGATAGTTTACTTGATACTTGAGTAAGTATTTTTAATTATTTTGCTATTAAATTTGCAAAAGACCCTGCTGATAGAGAGCATAATTATGGGCATTGAAAAATGGAAGCAATTGCAGCTAGTATAGAATGATTGATAATTACTTTATCTGGTTTTTATATAATATATATATCAGTAAATAAAATAATAAATCCTGAAAAAATAGAGTATATAAATTGGACAATTTTAGTTATGATAGTTAGTATTATTGCTACTGGATGACTTGTTTATTTTCTTAATAGTGTTTATAAAAAAACTAATAATCTAGTTATTCAATGAGATTCACTACATTATAAAATGGATCTATTTAGTAATATAGCTGTAATTTGAGTTTTAATATTTTTATATTTTTTTCCATCATTATCTTGGATAGATTGAATTGTTTGATGATTGATTTGAATTTATATAATTAAAGAAGCATATAATTTAATACAAACTTGAGTAAATATTCTATTAGATACAGCAATAGAAGAGCATTCAGAAATAGAAAAGATTATTTATAGATTTGTAGAAAAAAAAGAGATAAATTGATTTCATGATTTAAAAACTCGATCTAGCTGAAGTAATGATAAATTTATAGAGTTCCATTTGGTATTACCTCCAGAAACTACAATATTTGATTCTCACTCTATTTGAGACAAAATTGAAAAAGAAATTAAAGAATTAAATAATAAATATATATGGAATTTTATTTATCATTTAGATTATTATGATGACAGTAAAATTAAGTAATTAATTTTTATTTTAAAAATAAACTACTTCTTGATCTTTTTCTTGATTTTATAAACTCTTTTTTAGTTGAAATAAAATTTTCTCCAATTTTTTCTATTGAATCAATAAAAAATATTGGTTTAATATTTTGTTTTCATTCTTTTAATATATCGATAAAATTATTTGGTGGATAAGTTAAACTTATTCATATATTTTCTAATTCTATTTCTATTCCTTCATCAGATTCAAATTCTTTTGCATAAGACTTTAATACTAATTCTGAACAAACTAAATTTTTTTCAGAATAAAAATTAAATCTATAATCATACTCTTTTCAAATCTGATTTAAACTTTTTTCTATAACTCTTTTTATTTTTTCATCTTCAAATCAAGTTCTGGAAACTCATAAATAATCATTATGAGAAATTAAACTTTCTATAGTATAGATACATTGACATATGTTTCCAAAAACCTAGAATAGATAAATTTGATGCTTCCCAATTTCATCTTGTTAATAAAATATCTCACGGCTCTGCTATGTCTAAATATTTTTGTAAATTCTTTTTATTTATTAATCATTTTTTTCTACTTGTAAATTTTATCTTATTAATCAAGTTTCATATATTTTTCAATAGATAAAATAAAATTTTATCAATTCTATTTTTCATATAAAAATAAATATTATTATAATCTGTAAAAAATCTATTATTATAATTTATTTCTAAATATTTATCACTAAATAGATAATGTATTTTTTTCTCTATAAGTTTAGAAAAAGCTTTTATAAAAAGAATAGGTGTATTTATTAAATTTATATAATTAGGTTTATATATATATTTTGCAAAAGTTTCATAATCTTTTTTAAAGTTTTCTCATAAAAAAGTTCTTATAAATTCTTCATTTTCTCAGAAACTTTTTCTTAATTTTATTATAGAATTGAAATAAAAAATCAAAATATATTTTCTAAGTAATAAATTATTATAATTTATAAAAAAGAAAAATCTTCTATATTTTAATACTTTAATAAGTTTTTGAAGTTCCAAAAAAAAGTTAATATATTTTATCCATAATTTTTTAAAGTCTTGTTTATCTTTTTCTAAGTAAGAATTTAATTCTGAATTTAATAGTTTATTAATTTTAATTTCTTTCTCTAAACTAGAATATTGTTTTTCTAATTTTTTTATTTGTTTAAGTATTTTTGGGATTTTCATTATTTTAATATTTTATCATTTCAAAAAGTATCTACAATATAACTATATTTATTTTTATTAAATATCTCACCTTCTCAAAACTTTCCAAAAATATCTCATAATTTTCAGCTATATAGAGAGAAAAACAACACTTCAAGCAGATACAAAAAAACACCTACAAATGAGGTGTTTTTTTGATGATTTTTCTTAAAAATAAACTTG
>JAUZRO010000083.1 GCA_030950465.1 Candidatus Altimarinota bacterium
AGTATTTTATGAGAATTAGAAGTTATATTTGAACTTTAAGAAAACAAGAAAAAGAAACCTTTTCAGCTATTTTAAGTTTATTTTGATGAGATATTTTATTGCCTGAAATGTAAAAAAAATCCCAACTTTTGATAAGTTGGGGTTTTTTTGCTTGATAGTAACGAATTATTTTACTTACATCTCAACTTTTAATTTGATTATTATCAATATTAATAACATTTACCCATATATTTTTAAATATTGAATCAGTTTTAAAGTCTATTTTCTTATAAAATCATTTATTTTTTTTAAAATCAAATTTAATTAATCATAACTTACTAGTTGCATCAAAAAGATAGTTATCTCATCAAATGTTTACTTCTAGTACTGAATGTGATTTAATTTGTGTTCATTTATGCTTTATTCATAATTCTTCTAAAAAAACATGTCAAACTGTTGAATATCAAACACAAAATAATTCTTTTGTTTGTTGTATTTTTGATGGTTTATCTCAATATTGTTTTTTACTTAAAGTATAAGGGAAATTATTATATAATTCTTTTATTATAGAATTTGTTGCTTTTAATTCTATTTCAGCAATTTTTTCTTTATTTCATATTTTTCTAACTTCATCTAATTCTATTTTATATTTTTCAACTTCTATTTTATCTCTTAATAACTTTTCATTATTTTCTAAATCCTCTGTATTGGAGTGAATAGAAACCTTATTTCAGTTTTCAATTAATAATACTTGTTCTGATTGTGTCATAATATTCAAACCAAATCTTAAATTATTAACTCATTGTCTAAAAAATAATTCTTCAAAATGAAAATCTATTTCTTCATCTAAAATTTCTGATATATTTTGTCAGTTTTTACTTTTTCTAGCTAAAGTTATATAATCTCTTTTAAAATCTAATTTTTCTTTTTGAGTTAAATTGGATAAATAATTTTTTATTTCTAAAATATCAGGTAATTTTTCTTCATTAAATATTTGTTTATATAATTCTTCAGAAAACTTATTCTTTAAAATATTATATATTTTTATTTTATCATCATTAGTAATACCTTTTGGCAGAAATAATTCAAAATCTTTTCTAAAAACTTTTTTTCAATTTTCATCTTCTTTATTTCTAAATTCTTCTTGTTCTTCTTCACTATATTCTACTAATATATTTCAATTTAATTTTTCATATTCTTCTCTTGAAATAAATTTTGCATCAATAAAAGTCAAAGCATCTAAAATTTCTTTAAATACTTCTTGTTCTATTTTCTCATCATAATGTAATTGTTCTTTTGTATCTGACATTATATATTTTATAATTATTACTAAAATTTTAACATATATTTTTTTAAATAACAAATATTTGATTTATTAATTTTTTTAGATATACTTATTCTATATATCTTTAATAAAAACTTATGGAAAATAATAAAAGTGTGACTCTTTTTGATTACAAGAATATAAAAGTTAGAACTGTTATAATTGATGGTGAAATTTGGTTTGTAGCAAAGGATGTTTGTGATGTTTTAGGAATAAAAAATTCTAGAGAAGCTATATCTTCTCTTTCAGAAATAATGAAAGTTACACTTGAATGAAAAGATAGCATAGTAGGTATTACTGACGATGCTAATACTGTTAGAATTTCTTTGATTTCTGAGCCAAGAATGTATAAACTTGTTTTTAAATCAAGAAAACCTGAGGCAGAAAAATTTAGTGATTGGGTGGTTAGTGAAGTGCTACCT
>JAUZRO010000084.1 GCA_030950465.1 Candidatus Altimarinota bacterium
ACAGAAAAACAATGTGAAAATCTAGCTGATAAATGGATTTATTTTATGAAAAATGCAGATGATTTAAAATTTATTCCAGAAAATATAAAATCAGAAGAAATAAAAACAGCTTATGAAATAAGTGAACAATTTGGATGGACAGAATGAGAATTAGAATTATATGAATCAAGAGATAGAGCCGTTGCAGCTCAAAAAGATAAAATGAATACTGCTAGAGAAGAAGGATTAGAAAAGTGAAGAGAAGAATGATTAGAAAAATGAAGAGAAGAATGAAGAGAAGAAGAGAAAAAAGTACTAATAAAAAATCTAATGAATACAATGTGAATTCCTGAAAAAGAAGCGTTAAAAATATTAAAACTTTAATTAAATCAAAAAATTAGCTTTTTATAAAACTTCAATATAATAACTTTATTAAATTTTAAAAATAAAAAAATATGAATAATTTTGCTAAAATATTTTCTATAATATTACTACTTATTTTGAGTTTCTCTAACTCTAGTGCTACTTATTTTTATGCTAGTGTAAATACACAAATTAAAATAAATAATGTTGATACAACTTTTGTTAATCTTGGGGAAGTATTTTCTAGTTTTGCTTGATATTATGATTGAAAAATTCCAAAATCTTATAAATATATAAGTTTAGAAATAAAAGGAGTAAATGAATGAACTAAAGTTTATGATGATTTACAAAAATTAGTTTATATGGATATACTTCCAAATAAAAAATATAAAATTAATAGATATTCTAAAATTTCAGCTTATACTTTATATAAATTAGCTGAAAAATTATTTTCAGTAAATTTAGTACAATCTTCACAAATAAAATATTTAAAATCAAGAAAAGCTAATGTTAATGATTTAATTTATTTAGAAAAAGTTTTAAATAAAGAAGAAAAAAAACCCAACCCCTTATCAGGGGCTAAAGAAGAAGAATATAATGAAATAAAAATTAGAACAAAAAATAATTCAGAATTATATAAAACTAAACAAGCTATTTTTAATGATGTTTATAAAACTATACAGAGTGAGCATTATGAAAGAGATACTATTTCTGATATTGATTTGATAGAATGAGCTACTAAAGGTTTAGCAGAAGGTACTTGAGATATACATACAACTTATTTTCCACCAACAGATAATAAAGATTTTCAAGAATCATTAGATGGTAATTTTGAATGAATAGGTTCTTATGTGGAAATGGAAAAACCATGAATATTAAGAATTGTTTCTCCAATTCCAGGTTCTCCTTCAGAAAAAGCAGGATTAAAATGATGAGATATTATATTAAAGGCAGATGATAAAGAAATTATAGATTCAACTTCATTAGCAGAAGCAATATCATGGATTAAATGACCAAAAGGGACAGAAGTTGAATTAACTATTTTAAGAGATTGAAAAGTTATAAAAATAAAAGTAATAAGAGATAATATTGTTATAAAAAGTGTAGAATACAAAAAACTAGATTCAAAAACATTTTATATTAAATTATTGATTTTTGATAGTAATATTTCTAAAGAATTTAATGATGCATTACTTGCTCTTGAAAAAGAAAGATGAATAAAAAAAGTAATTTTTGATTTAAGAAATAATTGAGGTTGATATTTAGATCAAGTTTCTGATATGTTATGAAATTTTGTTCCAAAATGATTACCAACAGCAGTTGTTAAATACAAAAAATGAGACCAAAATTATTATTCAAAAGGTTATAATATAATAGATTTTTCTAAATATAATATAGTTCTATTACAAAATTGAGGAACAGCATCAGCTTCAGAAATTTTTATAGGAACAATAAAAGATTATTTCCCAAAATCTACAATTATTTGAGAACAATCTTACTGAAAAGGTTCAGTTCAAACTATAAAATCTTACAAAGATTGATCAAGTTTTAAATATACAATAGCACACTGGTTTACATGAAAAACTCAAACAGGAATTAATTGAATATGAATAACTCCAGATATAAAATTAGAATTTGATTTTGAAAATTTTAAGAAATCTGAAAAAGATAATCAATTAGATAAAGCAAAGAGTATTAGATAAAAACTAGAAAAATAAGTACTTTTTACAAGGGGCTAAAGACCCTTGTTGAATATTATTTTATTTTAGAAATTTATAAAAAAAGTTATAAAATATTTTATTTTATAACTTTTTTTTTGATTTTTTAGTTTTTTTATGTATATTTCTTTTGCAAAAATACACATAAATTATTAAAGAAAATAAAAAAGGGCATCTTATTAAAGTTGTCCAGCTATTTATTTTTTTTTTTAATAAAGTGTGTTTTTGCGAACCAATCGGATATACTTAAAATAAGTTGCCCTTTTTTGTTCGTAAAAACACATTTTATTTACTTTTTATTGTGTATATTTTATTAATTAAAATATACTTTTTTTATGGAAATAAAAATTATTCAAAAATTTTTGAAAGTAAAATCCTCTACTGTTGATGATATGAAAACATTGTTAGAAGATGTTAAAATATGTAAAAATGAAAAATTGGAAGTTGAAATAAAAAAATTACAGGAAGAGTTAAAAGAAGTTAAGAAATTAAAAAAATATTGACTTGTTTGGGAAGAAAAAATAGAAAAATTTGATGAAGATACAGTTTGAAAATTACCAGTTTTAAAGGAAGTAAAAAAATATGATATAAAAAATGATGATTCAGAAAGCAATATTTTGATAGAATGAGATAATTATCATACACTTTCAGTTTTAAACTACACTCACAAAGGAAAAATTGATGTAATTTATATTGATCCACCTTATAATACAGGGAATAATGATTTTGTTTATAATGATAAGTTTATAGACAAAGAAGATAAATTTAGGCATAGTAAATGGCTTAGTTTTATGAATAAAAGATTAAAACTTGCAAAAGAACTACTCTCAGAAAAATGAGTAATTTTTATCAGCATTGATGATAATGAATTTGCACAATTAAAATTATTATGTGATGAACATTTTTGAATTGAGAGTTTTATAGGTTCTTTTATTTGGAATAAAAAACTTACTTGATGATATGATAGTAAATTTTTAAATATTCAACATGAATATATTTTTGTTATTTCTAAAAATAAAGAGTATTTAAATATTAATTATGATAAAGTAGAATCAAAATATAAAGAAATTGATGAATTTTGAAGAAAATAGAAGTGGGATAGTTTATGGAATATTTGATGACTTACTTATTCAAAATCTTTAGATTATTATATAATTGCACCAGATTGATCAGAAATTTGGCCTTTTTGAGAGAAGTGAAAAGCTTTTTGGTTATGGAGTAAAAAAAAGGTAGAAAATGAAAGAGATAAATTAAAATTTGATAAAGATAAAAAATGAAACTGGAAAGTCTATAAAAGAGTTTATGCTTCATGAAAAATTGTTCCTTGAACAATTTTAAATAAAGAAATAGTTAAATGAAATACTAATTCATCAAGAGAAATAAAAAATATATTTGAGTGAAATAAAATATTTGATTATTCTAAACCAACAACTTTAATTAAATATATTATTTCAAAATGATGAAACAAAAATTCAACAATTCTTGATTTTTTTGCTGGTTCTGGGACAACTGGACATGCAGTTTTGGAGTTGAATAAGGAGGATTGAGGGGATAGAAAATTTATTTTAGCAACAAATAATGAAAATAATATTTGTGAGGAGGTTACTTATGAGAGAGTTAAGAGAGTTATGAATTGATATAAAAATTTAAAATGAGATGATGTTAAAGAATTAGGTGGAAATTTGAAATATTTAAAAACTGATTTTATTGATAAACATAATTCAAATGATGATTTAAGGAAGAGGATGGTTGATAGATGTAGTGAATTATTATGTTTAAAAGAAAATATTTGGGAAGTTGTTGATTTTGAAAGTTGAAATCAGAAAATAGAAAATAAAATCAAAATTTTTAAAAAACAAGATAAATATTTGGCAATTTTGTATGATATGTTTTTTGTGTGAGAATTTAAGAAAATTTTAAATAGTTTGGAAGAAAAAGAAAATATTTTAATTTATGCTTTTAGTCATTATAAAATTGATTCTGATGATTTTGAAGAATTAAAAATGAATTTTGAAATTGAAGAAATTCCGGATCCTATTTTAGAAGTATATGATAGTATATTTTGATTGTAGCCTCTTTCTATTGTAAAGAGAAAGATATTAATTGTTTATCCTATTTTAAAAAAATTATGAAATTCACATTAAAAAATTATCAAGAAAATGCTGTAAAAAAAATTATTTATCAAATTAAATGAATTTTTGATTGAAATATTGATAATAAAGAAATTATTTTTAAAGCTCCAACTTGAAGTTGAAAAACTGTTATGATGGCAAGTGTTTTGGAGAAAATGAAAGAAGGTAAAATTTGAGATTTTGCTTTTGTTTGGGTGAGTGTAAATAAATTACATAACCAAAGTAAAAAAAGTTTAGAAAATATTCTTGGAGTTTGAGCTTTTAATTTTTATAATCTTGAAAATGTAAGAGAAAAATTAAATAAAAATGATATTTTGTTTATTAATTGGCAAAGTGTTACTAAAAAAGCTAATAGAGATAATAAAGATAAGGAAATCAAAAAGTGAGATTACACTAATATTTTTATGAGTGAAAATGAAACTGGGAGAAATTTGCCTAATTTTATTGAAAATACTTTGAATGAGGGAAGAAAAATTGTTTTAATTATTGATGAAGCACATTTGCATTTAACTCCTGATACTGAAAAATTAATTAATAATGTTATTAAACCTGCTTTAAGAATTGAAGTTTCAGCAACTCCTTTAAAAAAACAAAATGTAGAAGTTAAATTAAGTGAAGTAATTGAAGAGGAAATTATAAAAAAAGAAGTTGTAATTAATGAAAAATTTTCAGAAATTAATTTACTAGAAAAAACTTGAGAAGAAATCATTATTGATCAAGCAATTAAAAAACAAGAAGAACTTGAAAAATTGTATATTGAAGAGGAAAAGAAAATTAAACCTTTAATTTTAATTCAAATTCCTTGGTTACTATCAACCACTTTTCAAAAGTGGTATTTTTTTGTAAATTTTCTTGAAAAATCTCTCGCAATTTTAAAAAAAATGGTTATACTAATAAAGTATAAGAAATTACTTAATTAAAGCAAATAAATGACTGAAAATAAAATCTTTAAAAATAAATCAAGAGATGAATTAATTGATGAAATTTTAGAATTAAGAGAAAAGTTAAAAGAAAAAGAAAGTGAAAATAATAAACTAAAATGACAGCTGAAAATTGATAGTAAAACTTCTAGTAAACCAAGTTCAACAAATATTTTTGATAAAAAAACTCCCATTTGTAATTCAAGAATTAAGTGAAAAAATCCTAGATGAGGTAAAAAATGACACAAATGAGCAAATTTAAAAAGAAGTAAAAAAATTGATAAAGTAGTAGATTTAACAGCTTGTGAATGCCAAAACTGTAAATTTCAATTTTCTAAAAAGTTTATTAAAAATTTAGAAAAAATTACAAGACAAGTAATTGATTTAGATGAGTTAAAAAAGTTTGTTACAGATTATGAAAAATCTGATGTAAAATATCCAAATTGTGGCTATTTAAACATAACTAGTTTTCCAGAAAATATAACAAGACCAGTTCAATTTTGAGAGAATATTAAAGCTTTTTGAACATATTTAAATAATCATTGAATGGTTAGTTTTGATAGAATACAACAATTATTTTTAGAAGTTTTTTGACTTAAAATAAGCCAAACTACACTTTCTAAATTTAATAAAATCTGATTTGATAAACTTGAAGATTTTGAAAAAGAAATAACAGAAAGTTTGTTGAAAAAAGAAATACTTCATGTTGATGAAAGCTGAATTCGTGTTGAATGAGAACTAAATCGGACTCATGTAGTTTCAACAAAAGATTTAACTCTTTTGAAACTTCACAAAAGGAGATGACGTGAAGCTATTGAAGCCAATGCTCTTTTATCTAATTTTCAACAAACAATAATAAGTGATAATTGGGCAAGTTACAAAAATAAGTACAACTTCAAACAATGACTTTGTAATGCTCATCATTTAAGAGAATTAGATTGGGTAACTAAATTTGAAAATAA
>JAUZRO010000085.1 GCA_030950465.1 Candidatus Altimarinota bacterium
AAGATTTTAAAGTTATTTGAAATAAAATTACTTTTACACAAATTGCAGGAAAATATATGTTTTGAATAGAACAATCAACACAATGAGATACTACAAAAAGAGATACCTTATCTATATATAATATAAATTGATGAAAAATATACAAAGTATTAGATTATAATGTAAATCTTTTATCTGATTCATATTCTAGAAATTGATTTTTAGAATGAATGAGTTCATTCACTTATAACTCTACATGAATTGGAGTATCAGCATTAATATATTGAGAAATAGCTAGTGTAGGTTATTCTAATTACAAAGCAGTTGAATATGACCCAGCTACATTTAAATTTAAATCAATAAAAGATAATACTTGATATAACTTCTCTATTGTATGAAAATCATGACCTTACAATCTTATTCATAATCCAAATGCTATATGAGGTATTAATCTTGTATGAATACACATATCTGATGGTGTTACATTATATAATTTCCATAATAATGTATTATATAAGGTTTTATCACATAAGTGAAAAACTTATAATACATTAATGGCTAGTGCAAAATTTTGATTTTTTGATGATAAATTTGATACAACACAAAGTTGATTTATGAGTTTTGATTTTTGAACAACAGATTTATTAAATGGATATAATAATCCTATAATATTATCAAAATTAGATGCTCCTAAAGAAAGAGTTATTTCATATAGATGGGGTAATACTAATACTTACAATGCTAGTTTGTCATACACAGCAAATTATAATTGTTCAATTATGAATTATAAAACTATTGGTTTATCAAACGGTTATACAACTTTTTGAGATTCTAATTTATATTTGACAAATTATGGAGATTATACATCTTTATTAAATATAGAAAAAAAGAGTATAAGATCAATTTCTGTATATCATTTAAGAAATACTACACAAACAATAAAAGTTAATGAAAGATGTATATCAGAAATAAACAAAATAATTTATTATAAATTTGTTGATTGAAAAATAGAAGCAAATAATAAAAAGGTTTTTAATTGAGATAACTATTATGAAGTACCAAACAAAAGTATTTTTATAGACAAATTATTTAATTTCAGTGTGGACAATACAGTTTCTTATGAATATATAAATTCAGAATCAAATAATATATTGTGATCTAATACTTATTCAAGTCTTATAAATAAAAGTGATTTAATATGAGAAAAATTATATATTAAAATGAATAATTCTCTTGATTGATTTAACGAAAATTATATTTTAACTACACTAAACCTTACTGAAAAATGATATTATGCTTGAATCAATCAATGACAACATTGAAATA
>JAUZRO010000086.1 GCA_030950465.1 Candidatus Altimarinota bacterium
TCTACATTAAAAATCAACAAAAAAAGAGAAAAAAGTTTATTTAAAACTTTTCTTCTCTTTTTTATATGTTTTAATAGCATTATAATATAATTTATAGCTATTATTTTTTCTAGATTTTTCCTGCTATCACGAAAGGAGCCGTTTTTTGGCTTCTTTTTTTAAAAAAATATAAAAACCTTGTTTTTTAAAAAAAATCATTAAAATATCTATTAATTATTAATAGATATTTTTTACTGTAAAAATTATGAAAGAACAAATCTTGGAATTGTGAAAAGTTAAAATAAATTATAAGGAATTTTGAGAGAAAGATTCTAATTTTTGAGATATTTTAATATTACATTGATGGTGAGGGAAAAGTGATAGTTGGGTGGAAGTTGCTGAACTATTATCTGAAAAATGATTTAGAGTAATTATACCAGATTTACCTTGATTTGGGAAAACTGAAATGCATAAAGTTTATACTTTATCAGATTATTCTAAATTAATTGAAGAATTTTGTAAAAAATTAAAGCTAGAAAATATAATTTTATGGTGACATTCAAACTGATGAGCAATTTCTATAACTTTGGAAAATAGATGAAAATTAAACATTGAAAGATTAGTTCTAAATAATTCAGCTTGAATTAGAAATGATAAAAAAAGAAGTTTTAAAAGAAAAATATTAAAAAAAGTATTAAATAATTTAAAGTTTTTAAAGAAAATATTTATTTTCAAAAAAATTAGAATTTTATTTTATAAAGCTATTTGATGACATGATTATCTTAATGCAGAAAAAAGTCCATTTTTAAAACAAACTTATCTTAATATGATAAGTAGTTATTTACAAGAAAAAATAAAAATAATTAAATTAGATACTTTATTAATTTGGTGAGAGTTAGATACTTATACTCCAAAATCTGATGGTATGTTTATGAGAAATAATATTAAAAATTCTAAAATGATAGTTTTAGATAATGAAACACATTGAATTCATTTAAAAAATCCACAAAGATTAGTTGAGACTTTTTTGCAAAATATATAAAGTTTTTTTTTATTAATATTTTTTATTATCAAAAGATATCTTGTCTAAAAAGTCTTGCATATCTTTTTTCATTTTTGCTTCTAATTCCATATTTTTCTTTTCTCAGTAGTGAAAAAAACTTATTTTATAAGCATGAAGCATTTGCCTTTTAACTCAAAAATCTTTTTCAAAATAATGATTTAAACTTTTATTTCCATAAGCTTTATCTCAGATTATTGGACATTTAATACTTTCCAAATGAACTCTTATTTGGTGCATTCTTCAAGTTTCAATTTGCACTTCAACAACTGAAATATTTTGATTTCAATTTTTAGTTTTTACAACAAATTCTTCTATTCATTTATAATGACTAATTGCTATTTGTCACTGTTTTTCATTAATTTCTACCTTATTTCTATTTTGAGCATTTTCTATTCTTAATAATTTTTTAGTAATTGTTCCTGATTTTTGAGGTAATTTTCAAAAACAAATAGCCAAATAAGTTTTTTTTATTTTTTTATGATTCTTAAAATCTTCTACCAATTTTGATAAAATATCTTTTTTCTTAGCAATCATTAAAATTCAGCTTGTATCTCTATCTATTCTATGTACAAGACTTGGCTTAAAAGTCAAAGAATTGAATTTTTCTCACAAATAATCTTGAACTTGTTGAATAATAGAAACTTCTTTAGATTTAAAATCTCAAGGGTGAACATTTATTCAAAAATTTTTATTTATAATAAATAAATCAGAATCTTCAAAAACTATATCTTTTTTATCAAAGGATTTTTTGAGACCGGTCTCAATAGAGACTGGTCTCCTTGCACTTAATTCTTCAATATCCTTATCTGATATAAATAATTTTACTTCATCTCACAGTCATATTTTAAAATCATTATCTCTTTTTTGAAATCAATCTTCTCATAAGACTTTAACTTTAATTTTTGACTTTCTATTAAATTTATAAATTAAAGCTCTTGTAGCATTAATAAATAATTTTTTCAAAAATTTATCAAGCCTTTGATTAGCATCATTTTCTTCTATTGTTATTATTTGCATATTTTATATTATTGGAAAACAGTAAAATCAAAAGCTTCATTTGTAGTTTGTTGAGGTATTCTAACTTCTAAATATTTTTGAAAACCATAAGATTTTCAGCTAGATTTTATTCTAGAATATCTAAGTGGGATATTAGTATCAAAATTAAATTTATATTCTAAATAAGGAACTGAAGTATTATTAGTAGTTAATTCTAATTTATTTATTATAGAAAATTTTAAACTACATCAACTTCAAGTTCAACATTTAGAAGAATAAAAATTTTGAAATTGATCAGAACTTCATTCATCTCAATTTAAATTAATTCATTGCTTATTTCACATATTAAATTCTCATCAATTTATTTCATCTGCTGTAATCCAAGAGCCTGTAGCATTTAAAGTATCATCATCTGCTGATATTTGCCAATTAATAATTGCAGTTGTTGTTCATCAACTTAACGTTTCTGTATTATTATTATCTAAATCAGGAATATTAAAATCAATTTTATAACTAGAATCACTCCAATCAATATTTAGTCAATTTCATATATCTAGTTGAATAGGGTTTCATTGAGAAATTTTATTAAAAGTTGTATCAAACTCACTATTTCATTCTCAATTATATGGAATTAAATTTCAACTAGAAGTTGTATTATATTTATAATCAACACTTAAACTTCAAAAAGTTTTATTTTTATCCGCAAATTTTTCAATAGAACCTGTTCATCTTGTAGAAAAAAAATATAATCACTCTTCTATAGAATTTTCTGCCTGATAAAAGGCATTAGATGAATTCTCTATTCATTTAACATTTTTTGAATATGGAATCATATATTCTATAATATATAATACCAATAAACTCATAACTAAAACCAATCATATAGCTATAACTATAGAAAATGCTTTTTTATTTTTTTTCATAATTTTTATCTTGAATAAATATCTGTTAAATTAATAGTTGTATTAATCTTGATTTCTGGTATTTTTCATCTAAATCATTTTCTTGCTTGATAAGATGGAGTTAAAACCATTTGAATTCTTAAATATGGATTAAAATTTATTTTAAGGTCAGTATCTTGCCAAGCTAAATTTTTATCTTTATTTGGGTAAGCAAAAATTTTAAAATCTTTTACATTTACATTTTCTCAGAAAAGAGGTTGCCAATATGCATCAATATCTCAGCTTCAAGCAATAACTTCTGCTCCTCAAGTAAATTCTTTATCTATTAACCAAGTATCTATTACTCAATCATATAATCAATCTCAAGTTTTAGCATGATTAAATCACCAATCTTTTCATTCTAATTTTAGAAATTCTATAGTTCATCTAGTTTCACTAGTTTTTATTTCATCTTGTTTGATATTCCATCTAAAAAAAGTTCTTTTTTTCTTATCTGCTGAAATTAGATAAATTTCTTTAACTTCACTTCAACTAAAGGCAACTGGTCACATTCCTAAATATTCATCATCATCATCTCAAATAATTTTTCAATCTCAATCTTCATCTCACAATATAGTGTCATCATCTGTATTTGAATTATAATCTATAAACTGAAAAGAATATTGTCAGTATCTCTGCATTTTATCTTTAACATTTTCAGAAGTTCAATCTGATTTAATATTGTTAAAATTTTCAACACATCATCAAGTTCACATTAAAGCTCAAGAATTACTTCTACAAAAATAAAATCAATATCAATAAGTTGTAGTTAAAATATTTCAATTTATTCAATAATTTCAGAATCAAGTTGGTTTATCATAATGTCAGCTTAATGTAGAAGTTCAAACAACTTCTCTGTTGAAAAATTCTTCATAATCAATAGTTCATCATACTTTTATTTCTTCAAAAAACTTTTCTGAAAAATAAAATGCTTGTTTTTGAATATTAGTTGATTCTATAAGTTTGATTTTTCAAATCAAAACTGAACTATAGGCTTTAAATCATCCAACTATAACTATTGAGAATATTAATATTCAAATCATTATTTCAAGTAATGTAAATCACAAAGGGCTAAAGCCACTCTGTTGACTGTTAAATTTATATTTTTTCATTTATTATTTTTTTTTACTATTTAATATATCAGCAATAAAACTTGTAAATTTATAAAAAGTTGGTTTTTTCCAAAAGTATTTTGGCCAAGATCTAAATAAAAAATCAAGAAAATCAAAAAAAATATTTTTTTTAATCTTTTTTAAAGTAAAAAAATTATTAATACTTCTAAAAATATTTAATATAAAACTGTATATTAAAGCTAATAAATCAAAGAATGTATTATTAATTTTTTCTTTTTTCATATTTTTGATTATATTATATAAATTTTATTATTTTTGTAAATAACTAATTGCTTTTGATGTAAGTTTTCTTCATCTAGGACTTCTTTCTAAAAATCATATTTGTAATAAATAAGGCTCAACAACATCTTCTAATGTAGCTTCTTCTTCTCATATAGAAGCTGCAACTGTAGATAATCAAACTGGTCAGGATTTAAAATTATTAAGAATAATATTTAAATATTTTTGATCTAAATAATCTAAACCTAATTCATCAATTCAAATATCTATAAAAATTTCATCTAAAGATTTTTTATTATTTATATCTTTTCAAATTGTATAATAATCTCTTATTATTTTTAATAATCTATTTGCAATTCTTGGAGTTCATCTAGATTTTTTAGCAATAATATCAAGAGACTCTTTATTTATTTTAATTTCTAAAACTCAAGAATTTCTCTCAATAATTTTAGCTAAATCTTCATTATTATAAAAATCTAGTTTTAAAACATTTCAGAATCTATCCCTAAGTGGAGAGGAAATACTAGATAATCTTGTAGTTGCTCAGACTAAAGTAAAAGGCTTTAATGGCATTTTAACACTTTGTGCTCAAGTTCCACTCCCAACCATAATATCAATTGAAAAATCTTCCATAGCAGTATACAAAATTTCTTCAATTTGTGGTCTTAATCTATGAATTTCATCAATAAATAAAACATCATTTTCTTCTAAATTAGATAAAATACTTACTAAATCTGATTGTTTTTCAATAGCTGGGCCTGAAGTTGATCTCAAACTAGTTTCCATTTCTGTAGCGATAATATTTGAAATTGTAGTTTTTCATAATCAAGGTGGACCATAAAAAAGAATATGATCAAGACTTTCTTCCCTAATTTTAGCAGAACTTATAGAAACCATTAAATGTTTTTTTATAAGTGGTTGCCCCACATAATCCTCAATTTTTTTAGGCCTCAAAACATTTTGATATTCTCACTTATCAATAGTTTTTTCTTTAGCTGAAACAACTCTTTTTTCATCACTCTGATTATGTTTTTTATTTGAAGATTCTATCATTTTTTAATGTAATTTTAAAATTTATTTTTCACAAATTATTATCTATATTTATTTCTATTAGTTGACACATATTTTTATCAAAAAGATAAATATTATATCAATCTATAAAATTTCTAGACCAAACCAATTCTTGAATATCTAAAATATAATTATACCAATTTTTCTTTCAACCTTCTAATTTTAGTCTTCAAGAATTAATGGCTTTTGTAAATTTTTGTTTTAAGTTTTTCATGATTTTTGTTTATAAATATTTACTATAAGCCAAACTTTTTATATAATTTTCCATAAAAACCCAATCAGGATTTCAAAAACTATCAACTGGAAGTTTTATTTTTGTGTTTTTAATTCTTTCTTGATTAAATTTTCTTCAATAATTATATCTATAATTTTTGGCTCTTCCTTAAATCAATTAGGTAGAATATCTATTTTACACTCACTTCAAAATCTCAAATACTTAAATAAATCATAGTCTTAAAATTCTCAAAATTTCTAAATCATCTAGCTCTTCTTTTAATAGTTTGAATA
>JAUZRO010000087.1 GCA_030950465.1 Candidatus Altimarinota bacterium
TTGATTAAAAACCAATATTTGAACTTGAGTTTTATTAACAATACCAAAGTTATGAGATAATAAAATAAAAATATTTGCAAAATCTATAAAAAAATTCAAATGATGAACAAATAATTTTACTAAATTTTTAACTAAAGAAGATATAAATAATGCAAAAAGAATAATTGAAAATGAAGTAAAAGATTTAGCTATAAATAAAATAAAAGAAGAAATTAAAAAAAATAATACTCAAAATAATATAAAAGTTGATTTATTACCTATTGATAATATATTTAAATTCACAAATTTATTAATAAAATTTCCAGATCATTTAAAACAGTGAGATGAAATTAAAAATTTTACTATTTCAGCAGAAGTAGAAATAAATTCTTTTATTTATAATAAACAATATATAATTTCTTTATTAAAAAATTCTATAAATAATACACTTATTAAAGAAAAACAAGAAATAATTTCAATAAATGAAGATGAATTAAGATTTTCACATATTATTAAAAGAAATGATTTAGTGAAAATAAAATGATGATATAAGTATCTTAAAAAATTAAATTCACCATTAATTGTAAAATCAACTGTGGAAATTGAATATTATATTTCAGAAAAATTTAATAAAAATAATAGTAATTATATGAAAAAATTAAAAAATTCTATAATTAATAAAGATATAAAAGATGCTGAGAATTATCTAATTAACAAATCGGAAATAAATAATGTTAAAATTAGAGTTCAACCATTTTTTATAGAAAAAATATCTAAATTACCGGAAAAAATAGAAATTATAATAGAAAATAACTAAAAAAATAAATGAGTGAAGAAATTTTAAAAAAATATAAAATTAGAGCTAAAAAAAATTTAGGTCAAAATTTTTTGGTTAATGATGAAATAATCTATAATATTGCTAATATTATAGAAACTGAAGATAAAAATATTATTGAAGTATGACCTTGATATTGAGCTCTTACTCAAAAATTATTAGAACAAGAATTAGAAAGTCTAACTTTAGTTGAGCTAGATACTGATATGATAAAAATTCTTGAAGATAGAATTGAATTATGAGAATTAGATACTACAAATACTAATTTTGAAATAATAAATATTGATGTTTTAAGGTACCACCCTCAACCCCTTCTTAGCAAAGAGGGGAGTTATAAATATAGTGTAATTGCAAATATACCTTATTATATTACATCACCTATTTTAACTCATTTTTTATACAAATCAGAAAATAAGCCTGAAGAAATGGTTATTCTTATGCAAAAAGATGTTTGAGACAAAATAACTGAAGCTCAAATTATAAAAAAATGAAAAGTAAGAAGCTCTGTTATTTGATTGATGATAGCTAAAAAAAGTTATGTTTCTGAAGAACTTTTTGTATGAAAAGAAAATTTTATTCCTGCTCCTAAAGTTCAATCAAGTGTATTATTATTTACTACACATGATAAATTTTCTAAAATTTCAGATTCACAATTTTTAAAATTTATTAAAATATGATTTTCATCATCAAGAAAAAAATTAGTTAAAAATTTTGTAAATGCATGATTAGATAAAGAAAAAATACTGAAAATATTTGAACAATTAGATATATCTGAAAATTGCAGATGAGAAGAATTAAATATAGAAAAATGGTGTAATTTAGTTGAAGAGTTAATTAAATTATAATAAAAGTTAATTATTGGACTTGTTTAGACTTAAAACAAATGATTTCAACCATTAAATAACTCTTTTGTCCTACGGACATTTACTCTTTACAAGAGCAAAGTGGTTTATTTTTTTGAAAAACAAGTACAGTGTAGCTCTCTTGTAAAGAGTAAGATACAGAAAGAGTTATTATTTGTAAAAGTCCTTATTTTAAGTTTATAATTAAGTATAAATAAGTCTATTATACTAAGATATATTTTAAATAATATAATAATAAAAAGTATAATACAATGAATGAGATAAATATAATATATTTATCTTTTTTAAATGATATTTTTCATAATATTAAACTTAATATAAATGAAAATAGAAAATAAAAAGTAAAAATAATTCACAAAAATATTGTATTAAAATTAATAATAAAATATTTATTTAAAAATTTTAATATAAATTCACTAAATGCAACATCTATTATTGTTGGAATTATAAGTAAACTATGAAAAAAAGTTAAAAACCAAGAAATATCAGTTTTTCACATTCCTTCAACTCAAAACAAATAAACTTCCTCTAAATATAGATATCAATTTAATTTTAATATTCAAATAATTACAAAAAATAATCCCACCAAAATACTTGAAAGTAATTTCATAATTTATTAATAATATAGTATATATTTATAGATTATTTTTTATTAATAAAAAATCAAGTTTTTTAATTTTTACTTTTGACTTTTTTTTTCTATAATCAAAGAAAATATTAATAAATTACAAACAATGAATTTAGAACAAATTAGAAACTTCTGTATTATAGCCCATATTGATCACTGAAAATCTACACTTGCTGATAGGCTTTTAGAAATAACTTGAACTATAGATAAAAGAGATATGAAACATTGACAAATGCTTGATACTATGGAGTTAGAACAAGAAAGATGAATAACTATAAAACTACAACCAGTTAGAATGAATTGGAAAGGTTATCAATTAAACATTATTGATACTCCTTGACATGTAGATTTTCAATATGAAGTTTCAAGAAGTTTAGCTTCTGTTGAATGAGCTTTATTGATAGTTGATGCTGCTCAAGGAATTGAGGCTCAAACTTTGAGTAATGTTTATATGGCTATTGAAAATGATTTAGATATTATTCCAGTTATTAATAAAATTGATTTACCTGCTGCGGATGTTGCAAAAGTTACTGAAGAAATTGTAAATCTTATTTGATGTGATCCATCTGAAATAATCCCTATTTCTGCTAAAACTGGTCAAAATGTAGAAGCTATTTTAGAAGCTGTTATTGAAAGAGTAAGTAGTCCACAAATTTATTCTGAAAAAAACCCAGAAAATGATGAATTAAAAGCATTAGTTTTTGATTCTCAATATGATGCATATAGAGGAGTAGTTAGTTATGTAAAAGTTTTTTCATGAGAAATTAAAAAATGAGACACTTGTCATTTTTTAAATACAGATAAAAAAATTGAAGCACTTGATGTGTGATATTTTTCTCCAAGCTATGTTAGTGATGATAAAATTGGATTAGGTTCAATTTGATATGTTGTGACTTGACTAAAAACTATCAAAGATGCTAAAGTTTGAGATACTCTTTGGAAGCCAGAAAATGTAAGCTGACCAAAAGATAAACCTGAAGATGCAAAAGCAATTGAAGGTTTCTGAGAAGTAACTCCATTTATTTATGCAGGTATTTTTGCTATGGATTCTTCAGAATACCCATTATTAAAAGATGCAATTGAAAAATTAGTTTTAAATGATTCAGCATTAGCAGTTGAAAGTTCAGTTTCTCCAGCACTTTGACATTGATATAGATGTGGTTTTCTAGGACTTCTTCATCTTGATATTGTAAAAGAAAGGTTACTTAGAGAATTTAGTATGGATGTTATTTTAACTTCTCCACAAGTAACTTATAGAGTTTTGATTTTATGAGATAAATTAAGTGAATATTCAAGATATTCTGCTGAATTATTAAAAGATGTGAAATGACAAAAATGTACTAGAATTCTAGTTTCAAATCCAGAAGATTTACCTGCTCAATGAAGATATTTATATATTGAGGAACCAATTGCAAAAGTAGAAATAATTACTCCTCAAGCATATATTTGAAATTTAATGAAACTTTCTCAAGAAAGAAGATGAATATTTTTAAATCAACAATTTATTGATAGTGACAGAGTTATGATAACTTATGAACTTCCGATGAATGAATTAATTTGAGATTTTTATGATGAAATTAAATCTCTTTCTAGTTGATATGCCTCTCTTAATTATGAATTTTTAAAATACAATAAAGATGATTTAGTTAAATTAGAAGTTATAATTGCAGATGAAAAAGTTGATGCACTTGCTTTTATTTGTCATAGAGACCAAGCAAGAATGTTATGATGAAAAATTTGTGCTAATTTAAAAGAATCAATCCCAAAAGCACTTTTTACAATTAAAATTCAAGCAGTAGTTTGAGTAGATGTAGTTTGAAGAGAAAATATTTCAGCAATGAGAAAAGATGTTACAGCAAAATTATATTGATGAGATGTTTCAAGAAAGAAAAAACTTCTACAAAAACAAGCAAAATGAAAGAAAAAAATGAAACAATTCTGAAAAGTTAGTCTACCAAGTGAAGCTTTTGTAAATTTGTTGAAAAAATAAAAAAATCAAATTTTAAACTTATAGGGAAATTAAAATTGAAAAAAATAGAAAATATATAATTAATAAAAACAAAGTTTGTAAAAAATATTTTAAAACTAAAATAACTCTACTATGAGATACCTGGACCCCAAAAATGATGTTGCATTCAAAAAAATATTTGCAGATGAAAATCATAAAGAAATATTGATTCATTTTTTAAACAGTATACTAGATTTAGATGCCCCAATAAAAGAAGTTACTATATTAAGACA
>JAUZRO010000088.1 GCA_030950465.1 Candidatus Altimarinota bacterium
AATAATTTATGTAAAGTTGCAAAAAGAGTTTCACACTGATTTTCTTCAAAAGTTATGTATATCAAAAAATTAACTGCTAGATTTTGTTTGAAAAAACTTGAAATTTAGGTGGTATTTTTCCTGCTATCACGAAAGGAGCCTTAAAAAAATAATTATCACAAAACTAAAGAAAAAAAGTTTAGTTTTTTTGTTTTATTAAAAAAGTTTATATAATAATGAAAAGAAGGAAAAACTATTATAATATCTCTTTTGTCCTCCGGACATTTACTCTTTTACAAAGAGCAAAGTGTTATACTTTCTAGAAAATAGTACAGTCTAGCTTTCTTGCTATTTGTAAAAAAGTAAGATACAGAAAGAGATATATTTTGTTAAATCAATTTTTTAAAATTATAAAACCTAATCAACAATCCATGGAAAACTACATATTTTTTGCAATAATATCTGTTTTTTTTGCTGGTTTTTATAACTTTGCAATGAAAATAATTTCTCAGAGAGGTTATAATACATCTTTTGTTTCAATAATTTCATATTCTTCAGCAGTTTTTTTATGATTAGTTTTTTATTTATATAATAACTTTTGAAATTATGTTTTTAGTGATTTATGAATAATGATTTTATTAGCTATTCTTAATACTATATTTTATTTTTTGTCTACTATTTATAGAGTAAAAAGTTTGGATAATATGGATACTACCCTTGTTTTTCCATTATATAAAACATTTTCACCAATTTTAATAACTATAATAAGTTTATTCATTTTTGGAGAAAGCCTCAATTTTAAAGAAACTTTATGAATAATAGTTTGAATAATTGTTCCATTATTATTAATTACAAAAACAGAAAATAATATTCAAAAAAATCTAAAATTAGGTATTATTTTTGTAATAGCAACTTCAATATTTTGAGCTATTTCAAATTGATTTAATAAAGCTATATATAATTTTGAAATAAATGTAGATTTATTTGTTTTACTTTCTCTTATTGCTTGAACCTTTATTTCTATATTTAGTTATAAAGTTTTTGATAAAAAAGAAAAAAAATTATATTCAAAAAAATGAATTTATAAATTCTGAGTATTATTATGATTTTTTCACTTTATGTCTTTTTATACTTTTACCCTTGCTGTAAAATGAAATCTAGCAATTGCTTATACTATTAATTCATTTAGTATATTAATTCCTATAATTTTATCAGTAATTTTTTATAAAGAAAATATGACTTATAAAAAAGCATTTGTTATCTTTTTATCTATAATTTCTATGTTGTTATTTATTTAAATATCTTACCTTTTCAAAACTTTTCATAAAAAAGATTTACAAATTAATTTGTAAATCTTTTTATTTTTCCTAACTATTTAGGCATTTTTTCAGTACATAAATACCAATCTTTACTTTCATATTTTTTAGGATTTTCTTCTGCTTCTTTTACAGTTGAAGCTGGTGGAACAATAACATCACTTCCAAATATTGTATTGTTTGGCCAGTTAGCTGGAGTTGCTCTACCATGATTTGCTGTCATTTGTAGAGAATCTACTAATCTTAGAATTTCATCTATACTTCTACCATTAGCAAGAGGGTAATACATAATTGCTGCAATTTTTCCTTTTGGATTAATTACAAATACTGCTCTAACTGTATGAGAATCATCTGCTGAAGGTTGCATCATACCATAATTTACTGCAATTGATGGGTGAGCAGCAATTGGGAAAGTAATATCTACATTAAATTTTTCTTTAATGTTTCTTACCCAAGCAATATGAGATTGAATTCAATCTACTGAATAACCAATTAACTCAGTATTTCTTTTATCAAATTCAGATTTTTTTTCTTGAAAACCAATAAATTCAGTTGTACATACTGGAGTAAAATCAGCTGGATGTGAAAATAAAACTACCCATTTTCCTTCATAATCAGTAGGGAAATCTAAAGGACCAGTTGTACTAGCACATTTAAATGCTGGAGCATCTTCACCAAGTAATGGTATTCTAGGAGCATCGTAAAAATCAAAATTTTCCATATGTTTTTATTATGTTTTAAAATATATTTTAGTAATGAGATTTAATCTCATTACTCACATATTATTAATAAATGAAATTAAGTCAAATTTAAAATGAGAATAATTCTCAATTATAAATAAAAATATGTTTTTATTTATTTTATTTTTCTATATAATATAAAAAATGATTAATTAACTTATACTATTATGATTTTAGAAATAACTATAACTGCAATATTAATTGCAACAGTATTTAATATAATACTTAATAAATTTCATATGCCCACTATAATAGGGTATATTCTTACTTGAACTATTATTGCTTATACCTTTAATTTACAAGATACAGCTTTAACTTATGAGCTAAAAACTCTTGCAGAATTTGGTATTGTTTTTCTTATGTTCACTATAGGTTTAGAATTTTCAATGAAACATCTTATTAAAATGAAGAAAAATGTTTTTGTTTATTGATGATTACAATTCCTTGTCACTTCAGTAGTTTTTTATTTTTTATGAATATTTTTATTTTGACTAGATTCTCAAACTTCATTAATAATATCTTTGTGACTTACTCTTTCTTCTACTGCTATAGTTTTAAAATTATTGAATGAAAGTGGTGAAATTAATAAAAAATATTGAAGTAAATCAGTAGGTATACTAATTTTCCAAGATTTAATAGTTATACCAATACTACTTTTAATTACAATACTTTCTACAAATGATAAAAGTATCTGAGTATTATTATGAGAAACTTTTATTAGTGCATTAATTTTATTTTTTATTTTATGGATATTTTGAAAGTTTATACTTGATAAATTTCTTTA
>JAUZRO010000089.1 GCA_030950465.1 Candidatus Altimarinota bacterium
TCTATTATTCAAACTATTAAAAGAAGAGCTAGATGATTTAGAAATTTTGAGAATTTTAAGACTATGATTTATTTAAGTATTTGAGATTTTGAAGTGAGTGTAAAATAGATATTCTACCTAATTGATTTAAGGAAGAGCCTAAACTTTTAACTTTAGCTAAATTTACAAATTTACTAAAACCTGCCATTACTCAGAAAAATGCTATTGATTTTGCTATTTCTGTACCGTCATCCCATCATTTTGCTAAATTATCAATATGTTTTTCAAACATTGCATTATGTAAAACATTTGAAGTTTCATAAAAAGCTAATCATTGTAATCCAATTTTTGAAGAAACTCACGCTATAGTAGGCATTGCTTGTAAAAATTTTGCTGCTTTAGCATATCATGGTCATTTTGCTGCAATATTTGCAACTCTTAAAGAAGCCTTAGTTCATAATGATGAATATCTAATTGTTTTTCATAAAGCATTTACTCATTTTCAAACTAGTCAAGCAGCTTTTAATCAAGCTCCTATTGGTACAAGAGAAGTTGCAAGAATTAATCCTATTTCTACTGCTCCTGCTACATTATCATCAGAAAATGTAAATGTTCCAACTCAAACCATATCACTATAGTTATGATATTTCTTTTCTAGTTTTTCATTATTCTCTAATTTGTTAAATAATAATCATTCTTTTAATAAACTTTGTATAGAATAATTTGTAGCTAATTCTATTTTATCTCTTACAGCATTATTAAAATTGACTGTACCACTGCCTTCAAGTGCTGGATTTTCTTTTCTAACAGCTTCTTGAAAAATTTCTATATTTTTTTCTTGCAACCTTTTAATTTCTCATCTTTTCTCAATTAAATCTTCAGCTAAATCCAAAGGGATTCATAGTGTAACTAATTTTGTTTTATTTCAAGATTCAATTAATGCAAAAGTACTATTATTATTTATAATTGCTTTTATATCTTTAAAATCATCTTTTTCTAATAAAATATCTCACATTTTAGATGTTACCATTTTAGAATTTCATTCTGAAAAACCTCATCATGTTGTTCTCATAAGATTTAGAATCTTTTTTCTTTTTGTTTCAAAATTACTTTTTGTAACATTTAATAATTCAGTTGATATTTCTTTTAAATTACTAATAGAAGTTTCCGCTTTTTCAGCTTTAAACATTTCATTAAAAACTTCTCTAATAGATTTTGTATCATTTTTTTCTCATCTATTTATTTTTTCAAAAATAGTTTTCATTTTTAATCATACTATATCAATTTGTTTATTTAAAATTTTTCAATCAGTTTTATCTCATATTTTAAACATTTCAAACATCTCTGAACTTGCTTCTCTGCTTGCAGCATCAGTCCAAATATCAACAATGTCTTTTAATATAATAGATTGAGAATAACTATCTTTCATTTTATTAATTTCATCTATAGTTAATTCCTCTGGAACATTTCATTGTTTATCATTATCATGTTGTAATCATTCTTTAGTTTTTGTTATAATTGGAGTTGATTCTTTACTATCAACAACTACAGGCTTTTTTCAAGGAACTACAGGATTTTTACCATCTTTTTTAATAGGTTCTTTTTCTTTAGTATCTTTTTTAATAGCTTCTTTTTCTTTACCATCTTTTTTAATAGCTTCTTTATCTTTAGTATCTTTATTATCATCATCAGCTTCACCTTCATAAGTTTCTCAATCATTATATCAATATCAAGTACCAGGTTTTTTTTCTTTTCACTTTATTGCATCAGCTATTTTATCTCACTTGATATAATCAGCAGAAACATATCAAGTTTTTCAATTTGATTCTACTTTTAAAAATAATTTATTATAATATTCTTTACCTGTTTTAGGATCTTTATAATATGTTAAGGTTTTAGTTTCTCATTTAAATTCAACTTTATCTCATTCTTTTAACCTTCATTTAAATACTCAATCAGCATTTCTAACTGTTAAATTTGAAAGTTGATTAAAAATATCAACTTTTAAATTTGTAAGTTTAGATAATGAATCTTTTTTTATTTCACTAGAATCAATTTTATCTTGTACAGAATCATTTAATTGATCTGCAGTAGAATAATTAAAGTTTTTTTGTCCATCTCAGAATCACATAATTTTTTTGTTATTTATAAAATATACAAATACTTTATCATAAAAAAAAAGCCAAAGCAAATATATTGGGCTCCTTTCGTGATAGCAG
>JAUZRO010000009.1 GCA_030950465.1 Candidatus Altimarinota bacterium
GTTAATATTTATATTTCAAAATTAACTTTCTGAGAAATATCTCATTTATTAAGAAAATTAAAAAATAAAAAAAATATTTTAAAACAATTTTGATTTTATAAATTAAAATTTTTTGAAAATTGGATTTCAAATATAAGATATTTAAGGAATTTGGTTTGTCATTGAGAAAACATTTTTAATAGAAAGTTTGAAAAGAAAATTGATTTTTATAATACTACAGAAAATAATAATAATTTTAAATGATATTTTTTGATTTTATGAGTTTTTTGTAAAATTTTATGACTTGAAGATAAAATACAAAAAATTTGAAAATTTTTACAAAAAAAAATTGACGCACCCGGTGTTAAGAATATTTCAAAAGAAATAGAGGCCTGGTACGTACTGGTAAATACATTATATGATTTTTATATAAGAAAGTCAAATGTAAATACAAAGAAAATAGAATGTAGTGATTCTGAAACAAATTTAGAATGACAAAGTGAAAAAAAAATAATATTAATAACGGGTTGAACCGGTTATATAGGTTCTCATTGAGTTGTGGCTTTTGAACAAGCAGGTTATAAAACTGTAATAGTTGATAATTTATCTAACTCTAATTTATATTCCTTAAAATGAATAGAAAAAATTATTTGATACAAACCAGATTTTTATAACATAGATTTAAGAAATAAGGAGAAATTAGAAGAAATTTTTCAAAAATATAATTTTGATTGAGTAATTCATTTTGCTTGATTAAAAGCTGTTTGAGAAAGTTGTAAAAAACCAGATTTATACTTTGATAATAATGTCAATTGAAGTAATAATTTATTTTGATTAATGAAAAAATATAATGTTAAAAATATAGTTTTTTCTAGTTCAGCAACTGTTTATACTCCAGAAAATAAATCTCCTCTTGATGAAAATATGGAAACTGGAAAATGTTCAAATCCATATTGAACAACTAAATTTTTAATAGAAAATATTTTAAAAGATTTAGCTACTTTTTCTTGATTTAAAGTTATGAATTTAAGATATTTTAATCCAATTTGAGCTCATTCTAGTTGATTTATCTGAGAAAACCCAGAATGAATTCCAAATAATTTATTACCTTTTATTATGAAAGTTGCAACTTCAGAATTAAAAGAATTGACTGTATTCTGAAATGATTATAATACTATTGACTGAACAGGTGTTAGAGATTATATAGATGTACTGGATTTGATAAATGGGCATTTAAAGGCTTATAAAAATATTAGCCCTTGATTTAAAACTTATAATTTATGAGTTTGAAAATGAATTTCAGTTTTAGAAATGATAAAATCTTCAGAAAAAATAACTTGAACAAAAATAAATTACAGTATAATTTGAAGAAGAAGTTGAGATTTAGCAGAAGTTTATTGTAACCCCAAAAAGGCTTTTAAAGAATTGTGATGGAAAGCTGAAATAAGTTTAAAAGAGAGTTTGGAAAATAGTTGGAGGTTTTATAATAATTAAATAAGTTATGAAAAACTTAGAAGAAAAAATAAATTATATTAAAACACAATGATTTTTAATTAATAATGAAGAAGATATAAAAGCATATTTAGAAAAAATATGTTTATTTAAGTTGAAAAAGTATTTCAGAAATTTTAATAAAGATAATACAGAAGATTTTCAAGAAGTTATAAATCATTATTTATTTGATAAAGAATTAAGAAAATTAAGTTTAGAAATTTTAGAGCATTTGGAAAATAGTTTAAAAGTTCAAATGGTAAAAGTTATTTGAAAAGACTATTTAAATGAAAATATTTTTAAAGAAAAATATAAAAAAAATAGAATAAAATTTATAAAAGAAAAACTTGAATATTTTAGAAAAAAAGATATTGATATAAAGCAGTTAGATAAAAATAAAGAAATTTCTTGTAGCATTTTTATGGATACATTAACTTTTTGAGAATTAATAAAAATATTAGGATTAGATGATTTTTATATTAAAAAATTCTTTGATAAATTAAAAAGATATTGAATTAATATTGATATTATTTTTAAACAAAAAATAAACTCACCGTATTTAGAGCATTTGTCAGATGACATAGAGGCCTGGTGAGTCTTAGTAGATACATTATATGATTTTTATATTAAAAAGTCAAATTTAAATTTAGAAGAAAAGAAATATAAAAAAAAGATTTCAGTTATTATGCCAGTATACAATACTGAAAAATATTTATCAGAAGCAATAGAAGGTATTTTAAATCAGAGTTTTAAAGATTTTGAATTTATTATAATTGATGATTGTTCAACTGATAAAAGTTATGAAATTTGTGAGCAATATTCTAAAAAAGATGATAGAATAAAATTATATAGAAATGAGAAGAATATGTGAATTTCTTTTACTAGAAATAGACTTATAGAATTATCCAATACAAATTATATTGCTAGTCAAGATAGTGATGATATTTCAGAATTAAATAGATTAGAATTAGAATATAATTTTTTAGAAAATAATAAAAATTATGCACTAGTTAGTTGAAATAATATTATTATAGATGAAAATTCTAAAGTAATTTGATATAGAAAATATAGTGATAATATTAAAAAAATCATTTTAAAAAAATCGCCAGTTTCTCAACCTAGTTCAATGTTTAGAAAAAATATTTTTTTAGAAGTTTGATGATATGATAAAAAATTAAATTATTGAGAAGATTATGATTTATGGTTGAAAATGTTTTCTAAATGATATAAAATTAAAAATTTAGAAAATAATTTATTAAGATATAGAATTAGAGACTGACAAACAAAAAGCAATAAATTAAAAGAAACTATTAAAAATACTATTTTTATTCAAAAAAGGGCAATAAAAGAATATTGAATAAAAAATAATTTTTCAGATAATATTTATTTTTTTTTAGAAAATATTTTATTATACTTACCAAATATCTTTGTGATGTTTTTATTTAAAAAAATGGAATATAAATGAAAAAAAAATTAACATTATGAATTTTGATAACTACTATGAGTAAATGAATAGATAGAGTTAAAAAAGAATTATTACCACAATTATCCTGAGTTGATGAAATAATTATTTCTCATCAAATTACAGAAAAAAATATTATTCCTGAAGATATAAATGAGATAAAAAAATATCATAAAAATATTAAATATGTTTTTATGAATGAAGAATGATTATCTAAAAATAGAAATAATGCACTAAAATATTCTACTTCTGATATATGCTATATTTGTGATGATGATCTAAATTTTATAGATTGATTTCAAAATATTATAAAACAAGAATATAAGAAAAGTAATTATGATATAATTACTTTTCAAGCAGAAAATGAAAAATGAAAAAAACATTTTAATGTAAAAACTTGAAAACATAATAGATTTTCAGTATTAAAAATTTGGAGTTGGTGAATAACTTTTAGAAGAAAATCAATTATTAATAATAAAATATTATTTAATGAAATTTTTTGATTAGGTAGTAAATATCCAGTTTGAGAAGAAAATATTTTTTTAACTGATTGTTATAAAAAATGATTATTTATGAATCATTGTAATGCTTCTATAGTTATACATAAAGATGAGAGTAGTGGTATTTTATATAAAGATAGAAAAGATTTAATAGTTGCTAGAATAAAGGTATTTAAAAAAATATTTTGATTTATTTGATGATTTATTTGAATTTTTTATTTTACTATTTTTCACTATAAATATTATAAAAATGATTTTAGTGTAATTGAGTTTTTTATTTTAAGTTTTAAAAGTTTGATAAACTATGATTGAAAAAACATATAGATATTTTGCAAATATAAAATTATTTAGATTTTTTATGTCTATTTTATCTTTTTTTTATAGGTTATTTATAATAAAAGATATTGACCCAAAATTTTTAATTAATATTGAATGAATTAAAGAAATGAATATTCCTTTAAAATCTTTTGAGAATACAAAAGAATGAATTAGTTGAATATTAAGAACAAAAAATGGTTGATTTTTTCTAAAAAATGTTGTGGAATCCTGTGTAGAATATTTTGATGAAATAATTATTATTAATAATAATTCTTCAGATAATACCAAAGAAGTTTCATTACAGTTAGTTAAGACTTATAGTAATGTTAAATATTATGAATACAATTATGAAATAATGAGAAAGGGAGATAGTATAACAAATAGTATATATTCTTTAGCATATTTTTATAATTGGTGTTTTTCTAAAGCAAATTATTCTATTGTATGAAAAATAGATGATGATTGATTATTTATTCAAGAAATATTAAAATTACAAATAGAAAAAATTAGAAAAAGCAATATGTTTTTAAAAAGGAATTTATTTTTTTATTATTGGTGATTAAATTTTTATAAAAGAGAAAAAGAAATATGAGTTTTAGGACAAAATCCATACTCTGGAAGATATTGAGATATATGATTTTATAAAAAAAATAAGAAAACCTATTATTTACAGAATGGTTTTACAGAAAAATTTATTTCTACTAAATTTTATTATGACTTAGGATTTTCTTATTTACATTTAAAGTATTTTAAAGATAAAAAATGATTAGAAAGTGCTCCAATGTATTTAAAAAAAATATTTTTAAACATTTTACAATATAGTGAATTAAAAAAAGTTGAAAAATATACAAGTAAAATTACAAACTCAAAATGTATAAATATTATAAAAACAATTATTTCCAATAATTATTAAAATTATCTAATCAATATTTGGAAATAATTGTTTTATTTATATTTTGATATTCATTATTTT
>JAUZRO010000090.1 GCA_030950465.1 Candidatus Altimarinota bacterium
TATTCTTTTGAAAATTCTTTTTTAATATTCATATGATATTTTGAATAATCAAAGATTATATTTAATACTTTGTCTTTAGCTTTTTCCATAATTAAATGTTTTAAATAATATTTATATTGGTTTATAATGGATTCATCAAACATCTTTTCTTTCATCTTCATCCATAGATAAAAAGTCAAATATTCTAATTAAATCCTTTTCATTATCTATTAATGATTTATCTCATTTTAATAAAGATTTCAAAGAATCATATGATGTTATATTTTCGAATAATACATCTAACTCAATTTGATTTGATAAATAAAGATACCATAATATTTTTGTTATTGAAGTATGAGGAGGACTATCTAATAATTTTCATTGTATTATAGGCATTCATTCAGTTCATTTTCTTATATTCATTTTTTCTCAATTTCATACATGGAGATATTCAAGTATAACTTTATTAACATTTTTTCATCAAATATTAACTTTAATAATTTTTTGGTTTATTATTGAAATTAATTCATCTGCTAAAAAGTTATTAATATATTGCTGGTCTGTATTTTGGTCTTTCATTAATGAACTGATTCTTTGAAGAGTTATAGGAACACTTCAAGTATGAAGAGTTGTTACAACTAAAACTCATGTTCATATTATTCAGAGCAATGCTTTGGCTGTCTCATTATCTCTAATTTCTTGTATATATAATATTTTTCAATTTAATCTTTTTGTAGCTCTTATTCAAACTAGAAAATCAGATATATTATTATTTACTTCTAATTGTGTTGTTTTTCATTGTCAAGTCATTCAAGTAACAAGTATTAATCATTGATTTCTTCTAAAATCTTTTTTTAAATGTTCATATAAAAAATCCATTGCTTCTAATTTTTTAGCTATATGTCATCATTGCATACTTAATCTTTCTTTTATTTTTTCAGCATTTTTTCTATCATCTTCTATATTATATGACCACGATAAATCAGTTATATGTTTTGTTGAATAAACTTTATCAAGTCATGGTCTTATATTAAGTAATCTTCATTTTAATGTATTTATAAAAATCATTCTTAATCTTATATTAACTTCTTCATTTTTTAAGTTTTTAATTCTTATAGAAATTCAATAATCAAAATCCTCCTTATCTCTTAAAGAATTACTCATTTTTAATTTATCTTCTTCTTTAGGAAAAATAGAAGATAGAAAATTATCAAAATCCATAGTATTTACAATTGCTTTAGATAATCAAAACTTTTTAAAATTAGATTCTTTAACTTGTATTACTTCTCATGATTTAATAAATGATAATTCTGATTCTTCTTCTATATATATATCAGAAAATCAAAATTTCATAGCTGATCATACTATCTCAAATAAGAATTTCTCTTCAATAATAAAATTATTAGATTTTCATGCAATACTTCAATCTTCAATATCATTATTTCAATAATCATAGTCTCAATCATTTTCATTAAAATAATCCTCTTCAAATATTTCTTCATTCTTCTTTTGATTTCAAGACATTTTTTTTTACATTATATTTTAAATATTTTTATTTTACCTGTATTTTTAAACATTCTTCTAGTCATATTTCTTTTCTCATCATTCTAATTATTCAAAATTTTTGAATATTTACAACTCAACTTTTATCAACATAATTATCAAATTTTGATATAGAAGATTTTTCCATTACTAATTCTTGAATATAAGAATTAGTTTCAATA
>JAUZRO010000091.1 GCA_030950465.1 Candidatus Altimarinota bacterium
AATTTTGAGAATTTTAAGACTATGATTTATTTAAGTATTTGAGATTTTGAAGTGAGTGTAAAATAGATATTCTACCTAATTGATTTAAGGAAGAGCCTTATTTATTGTAATTTATGTAGAATATAATTGATTATATATAAAAATTAATTGATGAGATTATGTTACACTAGATAATTCAGAAGCATGAAAACTTAATTTTTTAGAAGAATTATTTAAAAATAAGGATTCAAGTAGAAAAAAAGAAATTGAATTAATGCTTGAAAGGGACTTTAGTTCAAAAGATAGAAATTATTATTTAGAAGAAAAAATAAAAAATGTTTTAATTAAAATTGAAAGTAAAATAAATAATAAAGAAAAATTTAAAACTTTTTTAAATAAAATTAAAATAAATACAGAAAAGATTGAAGATAATTATGAAAAAGAATGATTAAAAATTGCTTGAAAAATAGATAGAAATTCTGATTTAGATATAATTTTAGAAGAATATAAAAAATATAAATATAAATCAGAAGTAATAGATGTTTTATTAAAACAGATTGATTTTAAATTAAAAGAGCCTTTTTATGATATGAATATAAATGAATTAACTGATTTTAATAACATTAAATAATAATCTAAAAATCTAATTTATTTAGATTTTTTTTATAATTTTAAATACTTTTTAACATTGTTTTTTTAATATAATTGTATCAAAAAAGAAATGGCTTATAATAGCTTTATATAAAGGTATTGAAAAAAAGTAAAAACCTTTATTTAAAGCATAAAGAAATGTATAAAAAAATAGAACATTAAGAAATAAATAATAAAAAATATGAGTTTTAATGATACAATCACAACAATAGATATATGAAGTTCAAAAATAAGAACAATTATATGAAGTTTTGATTGAGAAAAAAAAGATAAATTTGTTGTACTTGGAATAGGTATAGCAAATTCCACTGCAATTAGAAAATGAAATATTCTTGATATGGAAGAATTTAAGAATAATATAGATAAATCTTTGGAAGAGGCTGAAAAAATGGCTGGACAACAAATTTCACATGTATATTTATCATTAAATTCATCATCATTTGAAGTAGTTTCTAATAGAGGTATTATTGCAATATCTTGAGATAAAATTACTCAAGATGATGTAGACAGAGTATTAGATATGACAAGAAGTTGAGTTGAATTTCCAAATAGGGAAATATTAAAAGTTATACCAGAGTCTTTTAGTGTAGATCTTGAAGATTGAGTTAAAAATCCAGTTTGAATGTCAGCTAGAAAATTAGAAGTTATAGCTAGAATATTTTCAATTAATACTAATGTTTTAAATAATATTAGAAAATCTATTAGTGATGTTGGTATTGAAGTTTTAGATGTATATCCAAATTTATTAAGTTCTCCAGAAGGTGTTCTTACTAGAAGACAAAAAGAACTTTGAGTTGTTTGTGTTGATATTTGATCATCAACTACTTGAATTACAGTATATGAAGAATGAGTTTTAAAACATTCAGCTATAATTCCTTTAGGTTGAGATAATGTTACAAATGATATTGCATTATGACTTAGAACTTCAACTTTAGTTGCTGAAAAATTGAAACTAGAACAATCTATACTTTCTACTTCTGATAATGAAGTAAAAGAACAAAACTTTGATTTATCAAAATTAAATTTATGAGAGGAGTGAGAAATTGATTTAAAATATCTTTCTCAAATTGCAACAGCTAGATATGAAGAAATATTTCATTATATTCAAAATGAATTAAAAAATATTTGAAAAGATTGAATGCTTCCTGAATGAGCTGTATTTGTATGAGCTTGAGTTAAAACTAGTAAATTCTTAGAATCTGCTAAGCAAAATTTGAGATTACCTTGTTTCATATGAACTCCAAAAATAAATGATGAGATATCAGATAACTTTATAAATGATCCTTCATATGCAGCTATTATTTGAACATTAATTTTAAGTAATAGATATAGTGTTGAGACTTGATGAATAAATTTCAATATATGAAATATATTTACATCAATTAAAAATGTTTTTAAGAAACTTTTACCATAAATTTTAAAATAATAATTATAAAAAAATGACAAGAGACGATAAATTAAAAAATTTACTTTCAGGAAAAACTGATGCATTTGCTTCAGGTCCTCAAGAAATAGATATTTCTGGTTCAATTTCACCAATAGCTAAAATAAAAGTTATTTGAGTAGGATGAGGTTGATTAAATGCAGTTAATAGAATGATCGAGTGAGGTCTAGAATGAGTAGAATTTATTGCTATGAATACAGATTCTCAAGCTTTATTCAGCTCTTTAGCTGAAAAAAAATTGAATATTTGAAAAATTATAACAGGTGGTCTTTGAGCAGGTAGTGATCCTGAGATTGGTAGAAAAGCTGCTGATGAATCAAGTGAAGATATAAAAGCTATGCTTGAATGAGCAGATATGGTTTTCATTACTTGTGGTCTTGGATGAGGTACTGGAACATGAGCTGCTCCTGTAGTTGCTAATATTGCAAGAGAATTGTGAGCTTTAACAGTATGAGTTGTTACAAAACCATTTTGATTTGAAGGTCAAAATAGAATGGCTAAATCTATGGAATGATTTAGAGAATTAAAAGAAGCAGTAGATACTCTTATTACAATTCCTAATGATAGAATTTTATCTATTATTGATAAAAAAACTCCATTACTTGATGCTTTTGGTATTGTTGATGAAATTTTAAGTCAATGAGTTCAATGAGTTTCAGATTTAATTACTCAATCAGGTCTTATTAATGTGGATTTTGCTGATGTAAAATCTGTAATGACAAATGCTGGTTCAGCTCTAATGTGAATTGGTTATGGTTCTGGTGAAAATAGAGCTACTGAAGCTGCTAGAGCAGCAATTGATTCACCACTTCTAGAATTATCTATTGCAGGTGCAAAATGAGTATTATTTAATATTACTGGTTGAACAGATTTAAGTATGTTTGAAGTAGATGAAGCTGCTAGAATTATTACTGAATCAGTAGATACAGATGCAAATATTATCTTTGGTGCTACAATTAGAGAAGACTATGAAGGAGAATTAAAAATTACAGTAGTTGCTGCAGGTTTTGATGAAAATTCTAATCAACAATTTTCTTCTAATTCAAATGCTTCTAAACCAAATCCTTTTGGAAAGAAACAAGTAAGTGATTCTAGAATTTCTAATTCTTCTCAAACTTCTAATACTCCATTAACAAGAAATTCTTCTTGAGATGACTTAGATGTTCCAACATTTTTAAGAAAAAAAATGTAAAATAAAAGCTATTTTAAAAATAGCTTTTATTTCTTTTACATAAATTTAAACAAATAAAAAAAGTAAATTTAAAATTTACTTTTTTTATAATTATTTAGTTTCTTCTTCAGTTTTAGTATCATCAACCATAACTTCTTCAGTTTTAGCATCATCAACCATAACTTCTTCAGTTTTAGTATCATCAACCATAACTTCTTCAGTTTTAGTATCATCAACCATAACTTCTTCAGTTTTAGTATCATCAACAGTTTCAGTAATTTCTTCTCCACAAGAAGCAAGAGTTACAAGTGATAGTAGCATAGCTACAATTACAAATTTTTTCATTATATGAAATCATTATGTATATAAAATATGACCTTAGATTCTATCTTTAGGTGGCTGCATTATAATGTTAAAAAATATTTTTCAACATTTTTTTAACATTTTCCTGTATCTTATTAAATATATTATTTTATAATATATTTAATAATGATTATTATAATAATAAATTTTGTAATTTTGAATTATTGCCTATTATGTTAATATATAATTATAATTAAAATAACAAAAAAATATTATGAGAAATAGAAATAATAATAATATAAAAAATATAAAAGATTATATTGTACCAATAGTCACTTTTTTATTAATATTCATTTTAATATATATAGCTTTTTCTTGATGAGATGATAAAGAACAAACTAGTAATCCTTCTGAAGGTATTATAAATAATACTTGAATTGATATTACATTTTGATGAGATGATACAGAAGTTGAAAAAATTGGAATAAAAAATAAAAAAACAAAATTACAAAATTTAGATAAAATTAATATTTGAGAAAGTATTATAGTAAAATCTGGAGATGTTTCTTTTAATATACCAGATATTGCACAATTTAATTTAAATACAAACTGAAAAATTAATTATATATCTAATAATAATATAGAGTTAGAATCTAATGCATTATGGGTAAATACTTTAAATAAAGAAAAAATTTCTACAAGATATACAGAAGTTAATTTATGAGCAAATACAATTGCTAATATAGAACAAAATGAGATAAGTTCAACAGTTTATCTATTGAAATGAGTAGCTGAAGTTAAAACTCTAGCTTGAGTTTCAACATTCTTATCTCCTTGAAAAAAAATAGTTATATCTAATCAAGATACTTCTAAAGAAGATTTAGATTTAAATTTATTAAAAACAGATTTTGATGATTATTTTAAAATTGGAGATTGGTATTTAAAAAATAATTGATCAATATCTTTACAAGAATTTAATATATCTAATAGTGGTTCTACTACTTGAACAGGTGAAATAGAAACAGAAAAGAAAAACTTTAATATTATAGGTTTACTTAATTTTGATAATATTTATGATGAGGGGTTTGTTAATTCTCCTTCCACAAATATTTCTTGAAAATTTGCAGATGAAAGAATTTCTAAAATTCTTATTAATTGAAAACAAACTATAGTTAATATTGAAAATAAAACATTTAATTTAATTTGAGTTAATACTGAAAAAAAAGAAAATGATATAGTTATAAAAATTTTTGATAATGAAAATAATATTTTAGGAAAATATATTTATACTGTTTATTATAGTGAGTCTTCAAAAAATAATAATTTAGAAAATGGTTTTGCAAAAGTAAATGCAGAACCTTATCCAGTGAATTGATCAGATTTTATTATTTTAATTCCAACTGTTAAAGAATGAGAAACTTTTTCTTCAGAAAATACTTTTTATTGAACAGTTAAAAATCCTGATGTAGCTTCAGTAACAATAAATGGTTATAAATTAAAAACATTTAATTGAAAAATATTTAGATATCATGCTTATGAAAGATTTAAAACTTTATGAGAATGAGTAAATAATTATGAAATTAAATATTATGATATTAATTGAAAAGTTATTTTAAAAAAATATGTAACTATAAATAAAAAATCTGTAAAAGCTAAAAAAATTGAAGAAACTGATAAAATAAGTAAAGAAGCAAATATAAACTAAAAAAATAAGATATTTATATCTTATTTTTTTTTAGCTTTTATTTTATTGGGTATAAAATTTTTGTATTTATAATTTTCCAATTATTATCATTTTTTTGTAAATTTTCTAAAACTCATTTAAAATGTAGTAATCAATAAGTTATATAAATTTTATTATGTTCTGATTTTATAATACCTTCTGATAATACATCATTTCTTTTATCTAAAATAATGCTAAATAATTTTTTATTTCAGAAATTATTAGTGATTAAATTTTGAGTTTTTTCACTTCAAATCATAAAATTAAGAATAGCTTGATTTACATATCTTAAAATCTTTAACTCTTTTTCATTAAGAGTAGATAAAGTTTTTACAATTTCAGCATTTATATCTATTACTTCTTCATTTTGTAAAATATTATTTGTATTATTTTTTATTTTAGAAGTATTATAATAATCCATAATATCATCAATACTTAAATCTATATTATAATCTAGGTTATTAACTAAATTTAGATAAATAGAATTATCTTGATTAATTACTCAATATAATTTAGAAAAATTTTCATATAAATCTTTATCAAATTTTATTCATATAGCTTTATCAAAATCCTGTTTATTTTTTTCATTTCAATCTCTTACTCATTCATAAAAATAAACATATCAGTCTTTTTTTGCTTTTATTAAATTTTGTTTAATTTTTTCATAAAAATCTTCACTTCATATATGACTCATTGCTTGAAAAATAACAGTTTTTTCTCAATTTGTTATTGTATATTCAGGAATTGCAGCAGGATTAATTTCATTGCTATAATAACCTCATCATCAAATTATTAAAATACTTATAAAAATTCATAAACTAACTTTGTATAAAAAATAATTTAAAAAGTCTATATAAAATAAATATTTTTTTCTAAATATTTTTTTCCATATAAAATATATTAAATAAGTTATTAGAGAATAAAAAATTAAACTCAAAATTGTAGAAAATACTCAAATTAATCAACTAATATAAAAAATACTAGATAAAAAAAATAATAAAAAAGTTATGTAAAAAATTTGTTTTTTAGAAATGTTATTAGTTTTATTTATGATTTCTTTCATTTATTTGCTTTTATTTAAATAATATTATAATATATTTATAGTAATGATTTTTTATGAAAATCATAATTTTAAAATTAACAAAAAATATAAAGTATGAAAAATATTTTAAAACTTATTACATTATTTTTATTATCAATATTAAGTATTTCTAGTTTTTTTAGTATTAACACTAATGCATTATGATGAACTCCAGAAGCATCAATAGATTATTGTAAAGGTGATACATGTGGTTTAGATAAATGAGTAGGTGCAGTTAAAACATCAATAAAAGATGTTGATACTGAATGAACTGCTGTAGAAAAAATTACTAATATAGTAAAATATTTATTAACATTTATTACACTAATTGCAGTAATATATATAATGTATGCTTGATTTAGAATTCTTACTTCAAGTTGAGAAGATGATGTAATTAAAACTTCTAAAAATACAATTATATATGTTATAATTTGAATATTAGTAATATGGTTTGCTTGGGCTATAGCTAATTTTGCTGTAAGTATATGAAGTTCAGCGGGGTAGTATAATATTTTAAAACACAATTGTAAAAAGTCTATATAAAAATATAGGCTTTTTTTTTGTTTATTTTGAATAAAATCATTAATTATATTAATATAGTTCTATATTAGAATATTTAATTAATAAAAACATATGATAGAAACAGTTAAGAAAAAGTGAAATTCTTTTAAAATAAATCCAGCTTTAATTCTTTTAATTATAGTTATACTTATAACAGTATGATTATATTGATATAATACTTACATAGAATGAGAAAATAAGATTATAACTGAAAGAATAGGAGAAAGACAAACTAAAATAGATAATATTAAAAAAGATAAAAATATTCAAGTTTATGCTTTAATTACTGATAATAAAAAGATTTTAGATAAACTAGAATCTTATTCTCAAATAACAAGATTTATTAATTCAGTTACTTATATTGAAGATAATTATGATTTAATATTAGATTGATTTAGTTACTCTAATTGAATTGTTACAACTAAAGCAGTTACAAATCCTGAAAAAGTTTCTAATGCTTATATTGCAGTTTCAGATTTTATTGAAAAATATAGAAAAGATAAAAAGTCTGATTTTAAACTACCTTTTATTTCAAAAGTAGTTTGAAACTGAGATATGGCTTTTAATTTAAAATTAGAAGTAAAAGAGAATTTAATTAATAAAAAATAAAATAAATATGAAAAATATACAAAATCAAAAATTTACACAACTTTTTATAATTCTTATTTCATTATTTATTTTTATCTTTTTCACAAGATGATTATATTCTGATTTAATTTGAAATAAAGATATTAGTGAAGAACAAAATAAAATTTATAAAGAAAAAATTGATGAACTTGATTATTTATCAACAAGAAAAAAAGAATTAGATATTGCTAAAAAATGATGAGAACAAACAAAAGAATATTTAGAAATTAAAAAATATTTAGAACCTATTACAGAGGATAAAATTATTGAAGAAATATATTGAGCAGTTTCTAATAGAATAAATGGAGGAATTAAAATTTTATCATTATCTATGACTGAGTGAGTAAAAAATGAACTTGGTTTTAATGAATCAAAAATAAATATTTCACTTATTGTAAAAGATGAAGAAACTATTAAAGATTTATTTGATTATCTTAATAAAGACTCTAAATATAAGATTTTTGTAAATAGTTTTAATATGCCAAAACAAACATCTACTTTAGGATATAGAATTCAAATTCCAGCAACTATTTTTTATGTTGACTCTAAATAAAATAAATATAACAAATAAAATAAAATATGGTAAATAAAGAAACAAATAATCTGAAAAAAGAATTTATATTTATAAAAAGTGTATCTACTATTGAAAAATATAATTTTTATGAGTATTTATCTGTAATGGTAGATGCTTGAGTGTGATTTTCTAATGCTTTAGAATCTGTACAAAGTAGAATTACTAACCCTTTTTTCAGTGAAAAAATAGAAGAGCTAAATACATATATAAAAAGTTGAGATTCTTTTTCTAAATCAATGAGAAAAGTTCCACAAATTTTTGATATTTGAGAAATTTCAATTATTGAAGCAGGTGAACAAACTGGTAAATTAGTACAATCTTTACAAAAATTAAGTGATGATTTGAAAAAAATGGATGCACTTAAAAAGAAAGTAAAATGAGCTTTAACTTATCCTATTGTAATATTTTCTTTTTTAATATTAGCAGTTATAATAGTTTTAACTTATGTTATTCCTCAATTATTACCACTTTTTGAAACAGCAGAAGTAGAATTACCTTGAGCTACTCAAGCTCTTATTGCTACATCAGAATTTTTACAAAATAATTATTGGTATATTATATTTGTAATTTTTACATTAATTGTAGCTTTTATTTGATATAAATCTACAAAAGAATGAAAAACAGCAATTAATAATATTTTAATTCAAGCTCCTCTTATTTGAAAAGTTTATAAAAATTATGCTCTTGCTAATATTTCTTCAAGTTTATGAAGTCTTGTAGGTTCAGGAGTTAGTATTGTTAAAGCTTTAAAATTAACAGGGAAGGCTTCTTGAAGTTCTCTTTATGAGTGACTTTTTGATAAAATTATTACAAGAGTTTCTAATGGTTCAAAGATAGTTGAATCTATGGAAGAAGTTGATCCAGAATGAATTTATTTTCCAGCTGATTTTTTACAAATGCTTTCTGTTTGAGAAAGAGCTGCAAAATTAGAACAAATAAATATTAAAATTAATGAGCAATATATGAAGGAAGTAGACTATTCTTTATGAAATATGACAAAATGGATTGAACCTTTAGCTCTACTTCTTGCTTGAGGATTTGTATTATGGTTTGCCTTTGCTATATTTTGAGCAATTTTAAAAGTAACTGAAACAGTAAGTTAAATGAAAAAAAAATATCATACATTATCTCCCTTTTTAAAAGGGAGTACCTGCAACGTAGTGAAAGGGGAGGGATTAAAGTGATTTACTTTAATAGAATTAATGATAGTTATTTCAATAATGGCTATGATTCTTTTGGCATCTTATGCACCATTTGCTCATTATAAATCTAAACAATTAGTAAGAAATTCAGCTAAAATTATTTCCCAAGTTTTAAATGATTCAAGAAATTCAGCTATTTATTGAATAGCAAGTTCTACTTGAAATTTAGATATTTGAGTATTAATTAAAAATGGTGAAGAAAAAATCTGAATCTATTGATTTCCAATAGATGATAATATTTGAAATTATATTTCTCCAGATAATAAATATCACCTTGAGGATATTCCATTAGAAAGATGAGTAGAAATAACTTCTAGTTGATGACTGTTTTTATATAAAGCAATTACTTGAAGTTGAATTTATAAATGAAATTTTAATATTATTGATAAAAAAATAATATTATCAGTTTGATTAAAATGAGCACAATCTTGAATTATGACAAGAAAAATTGAATACTATACTAAAACTTATATAAGTAATATAACAAAATAATGAAAAAAAATATATTACATAAACAGGCAATGAGTATTATTGAAGTTATGATAGCAATATTTATTTTTACGTTATGAATTTCTTCAGTTTTTATGATAATTTCATCTGCTGGAAATATAAATACATATAATAAAAGTTTTATTATAGCATCTAATTTAGCTCGTGAACAAGTAGAATTAATTAGAAATATAAGAGATACTAATTATATAAAATTTCAAAAATGGAATATGTTAAAACCAAATTCTACTAATTATAGTTTAGTTTTTACTTGAAGTACAGCAAATTTTTATAAAATTGAACCTATA
>JAUZRO010000092.1 GCA_030950465.1 Candidatus Altimarinota bacterium
AAAAGTTTTGAGAAGGTGAGTAATATTATATCAGAAGATTTAGAATATGCTTCTAAAGTTGCTATTTTATTAAATAAAATAGATAAAGATTTTAAAATAAACTCTATTAAAAATTCTTTATCTAAAAATATTTCTAATATAAGTTATTCTTTGTATACTTATAAAAATACTACAGATTCAGAAACAAAAGAAGTTTTTAGAAATAAATTAATTAAAGATGTGCAAACTCTTAGAAAAAAATATATAACTTTAAAAAAGAAAGATTATATGATTTCTAAAACTTTAGAAAAAAGAGGTCAATTATAAAATAATAAAAAACAAAAAAAATCTAGATTTATCTAGATTTTTTTTGTTATTTATAAATAATATTTAGTATAAAAAAACAAGGGATTAAAGCTACCTTGCTATAATTATATTTTAAATTTATATAATTTTTTCTTCTTTTGATTTATATCAATCTTTTACATATTGTCTTAATTTATCTTCTCAAAATATATTAATATTTCAACTAGAATTAAAATATCAAATCTCTTTAAATTTTAATCAAATATTAGATAGATCAGAAGAACTCTCTTTTTTATCACTAATTGCTCAAATTTGATTAATTTGTAATATTCTAGCAGAGTTTGTAGATTCCATTGTTGAAGGATTTTCATCTCAATAAATTTTTAAAATAAACTGTAGTAAAACATTGAATTCTCTTTTATCTATTAAATCTCAATCTGTGACATTAAAATTACTTCAACTAAATTCAGGACTATTTTTTAATAATTTTATTATAGAACTTCTATTTTCCCAAACAAATTCAAGTCATAATATATCTACTTTCTCTTTCATATCTATTAGATTTTTTAAAGCTTCAGGATTTTTTATAATAGTTTTTCAATCACCATCTGTTTCAAATCAAATTTGAGAGTATTCATCATTTATAAGTTCTATACTCTTTTTATTTTTCAATATAATAGTTCTGTTTGCTAAATTAATATCATCTAGATTTTTTATATTATAAGAATTATTAACTATTGGTTTGTTGTTTATGTTTTGTAATTCTTGAAGTTCTTTAGAATATTTTATTTCATTATCTATTTCTTCATAAAATCATTTTTCAGCTATTTTATTATATTCTGTGTAATTTCAAGTTTTTATTGCTTTGTAATATTCTTTTATATGTTTAATTTGTTGTTTTACATTATATTGCTTTAATTTTCATTTTAAAAGTATATTAATACTATTTAATATTTTTTTATTTTCAATTTTATTAAAATTGTTTCATATTAAATATAATCTTAAAATTTCATCTTTCCATTCTTTTTCTCAAAAAATTAAACTCTTTCAATTTTTATCTTTTATATTTTTGTTTTCTTTTAGAAAAATAGAAAAATCATCTTCTATTTTTCAGTTATTAATTCATCAATCTTTAATATAATCTTTTAATATTATTTTCTCATCTTTATATTTAGGTTTTAGTTTACTTAAATTATCTCAAGTTTCTTTATTTCTTTTATTTATTAATTCTAACCTAATATTTAGTATTTCTTTTAATTTACCTTCATCTACTCAATTATTTACTAATTCTTGAATAATTCATTTTGTATTTCAATCATCTTTTCAATAAAGTAATTCATAATTAGTTTGTTTAAGTAAAACTATTGATAATGACTTTTGTATAGAATTTAATCATTTTAAATTAAAATTATTTTCTATTTTCTTATTTGTTTCTATTTGATAATTTCTTTTTTCTTGTTCATTTTTAGAATTATGATCTTCTCCTTTATTTTGAATAATAAAATTATTGTATATTTTCATATGTTCATCATATTTTAAATAATATTCTCATATTATTCTTTGCATTTCTTCTAAAACAGCTTTATCTTCTTTCTTATTTATTTCTTTCATCATATTCTTTTCTTCTTCCTCATTTTTTGGCATCAAACTATAAATAGAACTTCTCATTTTAGGATATTCTAATAACTTTTCCAAATCTATACCATACTCTTTTTTACTTAATACTTTAAAAACAAAAATTGCTTGTCATATATCTTTAAGTTTTACTTTTGCTATTTTTTGATAAATGTTCTCATTTGTTTTAGTATCTTTATTTTTAGTTAATAATGAATCTATATATAAGATAGAATATTCTTTTTGCATTGTTTGTGATAAAAATTTATCATAAAATAAGGGTTCAATATTCATCATAGATATTACAAACTTTTCATCAGTCGTAGCATCTACTTTATTTTTTATCTTATATAATAATTTTGGTAATGTGTATAATTTATCAATATTATTTTCTCACATAAAAAGACTTAATACTTTTTCTGGATTGTCATCTAATAAATTAGATAGTGTATTATCTAATTTATCACTATTTTCTTCAAATGTAATTTTATCTATATTAAAATCTTTTAAAAGTGCTTTATCATTGCTTTCTGTACTTCAAATACTTTCCAAATACTCACTAAATGTTCTATTACTTGGTTCTCAAAAAGATTCTTCATAAAGAAAAGCATTTCAATTTTTCTCTGCTTCTTTAGAAAAATCTTTAATCTTTTTACCATAATAATTTGAAATAAGAAAGTTTCTTAATGTTGCAGGTTTTAATAATTTAAAAAATTCCAATTCTCTTCACTTTATACTTTCCTTATCAAAATTTTTAATATTTTTGGTATCTAATTTTATTGTAGACTTTTTTATAAAGAGTTTTAAAATATCTAAATCATCTAAAAAGTTATCATTTATAAAATCTATAAATTCTTTTTTTCAAGGGTTGCATTTTATATTATTTAAAACTTCTTTTAATTTTTCTTTATCAGTTATATTTATTATATCCTCAGGATTTTCTTGATAAAACTTGATATCTCTACTATTATAAAAAACAGATATAGCTCATAAATCATTTTTATTTTCATTCATTTGTTTAAGGAAAGATTCAATTTCTTTAAGAGATTCTTCTGTTTTTTTAATTTGCTCTTTATTATTTACAACTTTAACCTTATTTGCTTCTATCTCTGCTTTAGAAAGATTAGTTAATGTATCTGATGATTCTATATTTTCATTAACACTTTTAAAAGATTTTAATCATATATTTGCAACACCTAATACAGCTGAAGATAAATCACTAGTTACTTTACATTCATTTTTTACACACTTAGAATCTGAAAATTCATTAACTTCTTTTATTTTCTGACTTCCAGTAATTACTTTTTGAATTGCTGTATCCAAAACATATTTTGTATCTTCTATCTCTGTTACTATAAAATCTTTTTGATTTTTTAGATCACCATCTCTTTCTAAATATTTTAAATTTTGACTTTCATTTGTTTTTACTTTTTCCTTCTCACTTTCAAGTTGTTTTTGTAATTGTATAAGTTGCCTAGCTTCTTCTTTACTTGCTGTTCAATTTTTAACCTTTATTTCTATCTTTTTTACTAGAATAGTTTTTTCATCAATAATTTTTTTACTATCATCCAATTTTGTAGAAACTTCATAAATTTTTACTGTATTTTTTTCATAATTTTGATTAAGTTCTTCAGATTCTGTTTTTAATTCTGATAGAATTTGAGTAGATTCATTAACTTCTGAGGTTGCAAATTCTATTTCTTTTTTTGCATCTTTTACTATTTTTAAATCCTCATTATTCCTTAATCCCTCTACAATTTTTTCTAAAATAATTTTTTGTTGTTCAATATCACCTTTTTTTTCTAAAAGTGTTTTTATTTTTAATTCAGCTTCAGAATATCATTCTTCATTATCAAAATTAGTAATATCTGATATTTCATCAAATGCTGATATTTTATTTTCAAAATCATCAGCTGAAATATTATCTTCTTTTAGATTATCAACTATTTTATTTATTTCTCTATTTGGTTCTTGAATATCACTCATAATTTATTTTTTAATTAATTAAAATGCTAACATATTTTCTAAACTGATTTTTTCACTTTTTCTTTCTTCTGACTCTTCATCTTTAAAATTCTTCATTTTTGCTCAAATCTTTATCTGTTTTATTTCTTCCATTACACTCAAATATTCTTTTATTTTTTTGTCTAACAATAGATATATAGGCTTATAATCTCAGGTTTCTAGAAAACTTAATAACTGCAAAAGTTCTTCAGTTAAGAAGAGTTTTATACTTCCAACTAAAGGTTGCAACATTCTATCTTGGTCTATGTAGGCAATTATTTGAAGGATTCTCTCTTCAATATGCTTTCTGTTAGCCATTATTAGATATAATTAAAATACCTAATTATTTTACCATATTTTGAAAAATAAGGCAAAAAAATTGGCTATATTAAAATATTTCTTTATAATAAATAAAATTTATAATATAAAAAAAGATTAATGAAAACATTTGTACTATCAGTGTCAGCTGGACTTGAATCTGTTGCTAAAAAAGAAATAGAAAAACAATGATGAAAAATTATAGAAACTGTTGATAGATTAATTACTTTTGAAGGGGACTTTGAAGTTGCTGCTAAAGTTAATCTGTGGTCTAGAGTAGGGAATAAAGTATTTTTAGTTTTGGGAGAAGAAGAAAATATAGAAGATTTTGATGATTTATATTGACTTGTAAATGTAATAGATTTTAAAAAACTTATTCCAGAAGGTTCTCCAATAATTACTAAAGCTACAAGTATTAGAAGTGAATTACATCATACTCCAACAATCCAAAGTATTACAAAAAAATCTATTATTGATAATTTAGGCGGGTGAGAAATATTTGAAAATCCTGATTTGCCAAAATTTGAGATTTTAACTTTATTATTAAATAACAAGGCAAGAATTTTATTAAATTTAAGTTGAGATGCTCTACATAAAAGATGATATAGAAGGGAAGCAGGAGAAGCTCCAATTAAGGAAAGTCTAGCAGCTGGTTTAGTTTTATTATCTGGTTGGAGATTTAAAGAACCATTTTATGATATTTTTTGTGGTAGTTGAACAATTCCAATTGAAGCAGCCATGATTGCTAAAAATATTGCTCCATGACTTAAAAGAAAGTTTAGTATTGTAGATTTATGATTTATTTCAGAAGAAAAAATGGCTGATTTAAAAGCTGAAGCAAGACTTAAAAAATTTGATTGAGATTATAGAATTTTTGGAACAGATATTGATGAGGAAATGGTTATAATTTCACAAAAAAATGCAAGTGATGCAGGAGTTTGAGATGATGTTAGTTTTGAAAAAAGAGATTTCAAAAAATCTATAAAACCTTTTGTAGAATGAGAAAGTTTAAAATGATGTTTAGTTACAAATCCTCCATATGGATTAAGATTAGAAGCTGATATGGAATATATTTACAAAAGTATAGATGATATTTTTAGAAAAAATCCAGAATTATGAGGATGATTTATATCAAACTATATGGAATTTGATAAAATTTCAAAAAAAGACTTTTATAAAAAAAGAAAATTATATAATTGAGCAGAGAAGTGTTATTTATGGAAGAAAAAGTAAAAGATTAAGAAATAAAAAAAAGTGAAAAAAATTATTTTTTCACTTTTTTTTATTTTGCATAAACTACTATACTTCTATATTGCATTTTTCACCATTTCCTCATCCATTCACTTGTTGGATAGGTATGTTTTCCAGTCATAGTATCCCAAATAATTATATTAGTTGGATTTAAATAATTTCATTTATATCATAAAAGATAAAATGCATGTTCTCAATTTAATCAAATATAATCTTTATAATTTCAATTTTCATCTTTATACTTCCATTTTAATTCTCTTTTGTAATTCCAAGATAACTTTCATCTAATTTTACAAATAGTTTCTTTTCAAGAATAATATTTGGGATTAGTACAAATATCTCACCATACTTGCACCATATTTCATTTGTGTAATTCTTCTAATAATTCAGATATTTGTCAGTTTTTTATTATTTTATTTTCAAATCAATATTGACTATATATTTTAGAAATAGGGTTTTCTAAAACTCAATATCATGTCATATATCATTGACTTGCTTCTCTTCAACTAGGTAATTTATTAATATATCATACAAAACCTTTATTAGGATTTCACCAATACTTTTCTCATTTTATTCTTTTAGGTAATTTATTGTATTCAGATTTATCTAATATTTTTAAAAGCTCACTTTCTTTTATATGCTTTGCAGATAAATAGCTTAAAATATCACTTGTAGCTGATATTTCACAACTTAATGGCATTTCTTGTAAATGTTTATATTTTAATTTTTTACTAATATCAAGTCAATTATATTCTTGTTTAATATTTTCTTTATTTTTAAAAAAATTAATCTGTTCTTTTATTTTTATTTTTAAAAAAAATAATATAAATTTTTTATCTCATAGTTTTGGATTTGTAAAATCTATTGTTTCTATTTTTGTATAGAATTTTTCCAATTTCTTTTTATTATTTTTTTTAATTAAAATATCTATTTTAGGTAATATTTCTTTATATTTAGTAGAGTTTATTTTAGTTATTAATTTTTCTATATCACTTTTTGTATAAGCAAAAGTTGTATTTATAGAAAATAATAAGATAAATATTAGTATGATTTTTTTAAGCATTTTTATTGTATTTCTATATTAGTGTTAATTTTGTTTTTTATATCATAATCAAATGATAAAAGGAAAATATTTATTTATAATAAAAATTATTGGAATAAGGAATAATATTGTTAAAATAAATTGTATAGTTCACTCTAAATATCATCTATTGTATTGTAATAATCAAAATGATAAAAAATTAATATTTTCTATAATAATTATTTTTATCCATTCAAATCATAAGATAATTATAGAATTTTTTCATATAAAATCTAAAAATTTATTTTTTCAAATATTTTTTGCAATAATTAATATAGTAATAAATCATAAAAGAGAATTTAGTATTAATCATAAATAATTTCAATAATAATTAGTTGAGATATTTACAGAATTTAATAGAAAGACATGTAATAAGATTATTGGTATTAATAAAAACATTGATTTTATATTAATTTTTTCTACTAAATTAAAAATTTCTTTTTTAAATATATTAGCAAATCAGTAAAAAGCTGTCATCATTAAAGCAATTTCAGCTGACCAAGGAAGTCTAAAAATAGTTAATTTTGATTCTATAAAAATAATAATACTTATTAAAAATAGAATTACTAATTTTTTATTTTTATTTTTTATAAATTTATTTATTCAAAAATAGTATAAACTAGTTAAAAATAATGCAGGTAAAAACCAGGTTGATATATTTACCAAATTGAATCATCAGTTTTGAAAAACTCATCAATTATCTCATAAATAATCTCAATAAAACAATCATACAGCAAAATCTATAACTCTTGTTCATTCAAATTTTCATTCTAATTTAGCTATTATAATAAAAATGATATTAAATAAGATAAATGGAATTATTAATCTTAAAAATTTATTTTTTAAAAATAATCTAAAATTTATATGTTTTGTTTCATTGAATAATAATCATGATAAAATGAAGAATAACACTACATGAAATGAAAAAATATATTTAGTTAATAGACTTCATTCAGGCATAAGAGTATGTCACAATACTATTAAAAGTATTCAAATTCATCTTAAATTATCAATCCAATTTATTCTCATATTTCTATATTAGTATTAATTTTAACTTTTAAGTCTAGTTTTTTTATATATTTGTATTCTGGGATTTCTGAATAAATATCAATTAATCAGTTAGTATATTCTCTTAAAATATTAATTAAATATATTTGTTCTATAGTTTTAATATTATTTATTTTTGTTTTTGTTCAGACTTGAATTCTTTTTCAAGATTTTTCTTCAAATACTTTAGTTTGATTATTTTTGTAAATATTTGTGGAAATACTATTTAATTTTATATTCAAATTTTTCAAGCTTTTTATTTTTTTAGAATTACTAGATTTTTCTATTTTAATTAAAATATTTTTAATAATATTTTTAGCTTGTAATTCTATTTTTTTAGTATCTATATTTTTAGGTACTATAAACACTCAATCAAGAATTTCTCTTTTAGGTCAAATAATATATTTTCAATTATATATAAATGCTGTTGAATAACCAGCATCTAAATTAATTGCATTATAACATCAAAAATCTTTTAAAATAATAGCTAGATTATCAATATCAGTATTATATATAAGTCAGAAAAATATTTTTTCTCAAGATTTATTAGAACAAATAAAATTTCTTGTTCATTTTGATTTCATTTTATAATCAATTAATCCTAATTCATGATAAAATTTAGTTTGAGGAATTCAATCTTTTAATAATAATGGGTGATTTGCAAAACCTTCCCAAATATCATTTTCTCTATCTTTATTAATTTTATCAGTTTGGAATAAAAAAGGCTTGATTTCTTTATCCCATCCAAAAACTACTCTATCTCAAGTAGATTTATAAGTTGCTCTTTTTTCTCAGTTTACATATCTCTCATTAATTGTGTAGTTTTTTCATCAGCAAGCAGAATAATCTTTTGGACATTCAAAAACTCAGTTTATTCATGTTATTCAATTAACTGTTCCCATAATACTTCTTAAACTTCATCAATCTTTTGGATGAACTCAGATTTTTATATCATAAATTTAGAATTAGTAGAGTATTCTATAATTTGTGCTTTATATCAGTTAATAGTTCTTTCTATTAATGTATTAGCATAACTATTATTTATACAAAAAATATTAGAAAGTATTAAGAAAAATATTATTTTTTTTAGCATATTTTAGTATTATTAATAATAGATTTTTTATAGTTTATTAAAAAATTACTATTAATCAAAAAAAAGTTAAAATTTAAAGAAATTTAAAGAAATTTAAATTGTTTTTTTTTTTTTTTGATACAATGAGAAGGAGAATTAGTTTTTAACAATTAATGAAAAATTATGAAAAAAGGAAAACAAATAAATTCCCCTATAATCCCCTTTCATAAAGGGGATGAACACAGAGCTTTCACCTTAGTAGAATTAATAGTGGTAATAACAATACTAGCAATTTTAGCTACAGTAGGTTTTGTTTCATTTTCTTGATATTTAGCCTGAACAAGAGATGTAAACAGAGTATCACAACTTAAATCAATGAGTGATGCTTTAGAATTATATAGAACAAAAAAAGATTTACCAACTCCGGATGATTTTGTAGAAATAAGAACAGATGCAACAACTATAGCTTATCAATGATATATCTGAAAAAATGTACTAGAAACAATAGAATA
>JAUZRO010000093.1 GCA_030950465.1 Candidatus Altimarinota bacterium
TGATCTTGAAAAATAAAGTGAAAATCTAAAAAAAATCTAAAAAATATATTAAAAAGTTCAATCTGCTTAAACCATGCTTCTTTTGATAAAATAGGTATAAAGTAGTATATTTTTATGAAAAGTTTTGAGAAGGTGAGATAAATATAAATGAAATAAATTCTCTTGGTGTGCTGCAATAATTAATTGGTGTTTAGTGAAAGCACGAGTTGAAACAATACAACAAGCATTAGTAAGAGAAAAAGCTGATTTTAATGGTTATGAAGATAAAAATGTTAATATAAGAGCTGCTGCTATTGCAAATTATAGAGGTAAGGCTCATGTTGCTATAAAAGTTTGAGAGGATAAATATTGAAATGCTTTATATTTATGATGAAATCAAAGTAAATGAACTGATAAAAGAAGAAATGATAAAAAATGAAGAAATAGATGAGAAGTAACACTTAGAAAAGATAAATATGCAAAAGGTATTGTATGATATAGAGAAATTTTAGATAATTGAACATTATCAAGTTTTGTAAAAGAAAAAGAATCTAAAAAAATACCTATATGATCAATTGTAGTTTTTAGAAGATGAAAAGCAAAAAATCATTAAATTTTTGCATTATAAAAAACAATATGCTAAAATAGTTATAAATTTATATTTATAACTATTTTATTATGAGTGAAAAACCACAAAATCTTCCAGACTTAAATAGAGCTGAACAACAAAAACCTAGTCCATTTAGTTCTGAAAGTGTGAATACAAAAATTGCAAAGGCTTGAAAAAGTCCAGATATTGCAAAAATGGTAAAAGATAGAGTTGATCCAAAATGAGAATTAGCTAAAAAATGATGAGATAAATTAAAAACTATTTTAGAGTGAAAAGAAAATAGTCCTGAAAAAGTAAAAAATGATATTGTTGATAGAGTTTTAGAAGAAAAATATTGAATCCATTATAAAAAAGCAATAGAAAATTGACAAAAACCAGAAGATATAAGAGAAAAATATTTATCAGATAATGAAAAAGTATTAGATACAAAAATAAAAGATAAAGATTGAAAAGAAATTAATAAAACAAAGTATCAAGATATTTTAGAAAAAAATGAATCTTTTGCTAAATTAGATACAATAAATAATTCAGTATTTACAAAAGAATTATTAACTGTTTATTGAGAAGAAGAATTAAAAGATTATTATGAATTATTAAAGGATTTACCAAAATGAAAATCACCAAAAAATTTAAAAGAATTTGATGATTTTATGAAAAAAAATAAAGAATCTGTTAAAAATAAAAGAGATGATATTAAAACAAAAGAGCATGTTAAAAATAATACTACAGAATGAGAAATTGATCCTAAAAAAAATACTTGATATACTAAAAATAAAAACTGATCTGTTGTTCCAAATAAAATAAATTCAGATTGAGTTACTCCTAATAAATCTTCATATAATTGAAAAACTTATTCTAATGTTTCAAGTGTAGCAAGTGATGTTGATACATCAAAAATTGATAGTAGTTATGATTCTTTAGGTAAAGTATTAAATTCTCCAGAAGATAAAAAATTATTAGAATGAAAATGACTTTCTAAACACAATGAAGAACTTATTTTCAATAGATTTCCTAAAGAATGGTTTGATGTAGCAATTGCTTTTGCTAAAAAAGAGTGAATAGATATTAAAAAAGATACACCAATATCTCTTGGCTCAATATCAAAAAAATCTTGAGTAATTTCTTATCCAAATTGAACTTATGAAGAAACACCAATTATTACTGCTGATAAATCAAAAGGTAAAACAGATATAGTAGGTAGAGTTTTCCATTTTAGTTGAGTGAAAATATCATGAATAGGTAAAAGTGCTGCTTTAAGTTATAATTCTAAAACAACTTTAGCTGCATCAATACAAAGTCCTGAATGAAGTGCTGAATGAGGAAAATGGTGGCATTGAGTAATTGACTGAAGATTTCCAAATTGAAAAACTTTTGGTTGTGTTTGAATTAGACAAAAAGTTGCTATTAGATTAGCTAGAAGTGTTCAAACAGTATGAGGTGGTTATTGATATTTAGCATAATGATTATTATTATTTGCAATAAAAAAAATTATATGTTAAAATAGTTATGAATATAAATTTATAACTATTTTTTTTATGGAATTGGAATTAAGACAAAAGATATTAGAGTTTCTGAATAGAAATTTAATATTAGAAAAAGACATTATTGATCAGATTAGGGGAAGTATTGATGAACTTACTCTTGAACAACTTGAATGAATATATGATGTATTATTAGATTTGGATAAAAAACAAACTAGTACATTACAGGATAAATTAAGAGAAAATCCTAATTTTTTCTTTGAGATGGAAATCAAAGTTTCAAAAGAAATGTATGCAAAACATATTGATGCTGAAAAAGAGGAAAAGAGATTAATTGAAGAATGGGTTTTAAAAGAGTTAAATAAATATTAAAAGTACAAAAATATAATTTTTTTAATAAAATTATATTTTTTTACTTTCTTTTCTATATTTTTTATCTTGATATCTTGCAATATCATCTGTATGTCATTTTAATTTTATATGATCAATTACCCTTCAAATATAATTAGAAACTTGTGAATATTCTTTTATACCTGTAAAATAAATACTTCATTCTGATTCTGATCATTCAACTTTTATATTTCATATTCTAAGTAAAGTTTGAATAAATCATCTTTTATTGGAAAGTGATGATTTAATATCCATTATTTTTAACTCTTTTTTGTGTTTTGAAAATATTCAAGTTCTGATTTGTTTTATAATTCTTCTAGTTGTAAAAATCAAAAAACTATCTTTGAATATGTAATAATAATATCAAAATATTGAAATTAATAAAAATATAAAAATAACTATTGCAGTTATATAATTAACAAAATAATATAATATAGCTGATAAAATACTACTAAATATCAAAAAAGAGATTAAAATATAGAGTTTTGTAAATATAAAATTTACTTTGTTTTCTTGTATTCTAAATAATACTTTTTCATCAGAGTATTGTCAACTAAATTTAGGTAATGCTTCTCTAACCATTTTTATTTTTAATTAGTTTTTAATAAAAATTATTTTATTTAGATTTTTAATAAAATCAAATTACTATTTTAAAAATAAAAAAGTATTAAATTTTATTTTTTACAAAAAAAAGTATTTTTTAAATAAAGAATTTTATAAAAAGGTATTGAAAATGGAATATAATTTTTTAGTAAAATATGAATTATCACTTTGGCAAGTCCCCATATACTAGGACACGGAGTTAAGTAAAAAATTATGAAATATCTAGCTAGCAGATATAATAAAACAAGGGGCTAAAGACCCTTGTTGGTGTTCTAAATATTCTGAAAGATACAAAAAAATTATAACTATAACAAGGTGGTTTTAGCCCCTTGTTTAACTTAAATAATATAATGAATTCTTTTATGATTTGGTGAAATTGTGAAAATATATATTTGTGCTCTTGAATAATCAAATCTTATAAAATCTTTTATTCTAAATATATAAATAATTCAAATAATATATGGTTTAGTTCAAATTTAATTTGATGTAGTGGTTACTATCAAGCACTTTTGAAAAAGTGCTTTTTTTTCTTCGCAAATTTTTCACATTAGAAACTCGATTTTTTCAAAAAATGTATATAATAAAGTATAAGAAAATACTTAATTAAAGCAAACAAATGACTAAAAAAAGT
>JAUZRO010000094.1 GCA_030950465.1 Candidatus Altimarinota bacterium
TGCTTTAATTAAGTATTTTCTTATACTTTATTATATACATTTTTTGAAAAAATCGAGTTTCTAATGTGAAAAATTTGCGAAGAAAAAAAAGCACTTTTTCAAAAGTGCTTGATAGTAACGAATTATTTTAATATTTTAATATACAAAAAATATGTGAGAAAATACACAATGAAATAAGTCCTCTTGTGGGGTAAAATTACCTATTATTATTAAAAAAGATGATAATAATACATTTATGGCTTATAGTCCTATTTTTAAATGATGCCATACTTTTGCAGAAAATAAAGAGGAATTAAAACAAAATATTGAAGAAGTTACAGGAATGTATTTTGAAATGTTTAGAGATTGAGAAAAAGTTTTAGAATGAGACAATATTTTATATTTAAATTTTGATAAAAATGGTAAAATTACCAGTGATTTCAGCAAAGAATTTGCTAAAAATTCTTTCAAAATATTGAGCTAAAAAAATTAGACAAAGATGAAGTCATTTATTTATTGAATTTAATGGTAAAAGTACAGTAATTCCTTTACATTCAAATAAAGATTTATGAAAATGACTTTTAAAAAAGATTTTTGATGACCTAGATTTAGAAGATACAGATGTTTATGAAAAATTAATTTTAGACTAAAAAAACTGAAAAAATATTTTTTCAGTTTTTTAATATAATTATTTTTTTATAATTCAATATTTTTTTCTTCTTTACTTTCTGCTATAGTATCTTCTATTTCTAATCTTTTAAATAAAATATAGCTAAAAATCAATGTAAAAACTATTATTGATGTACTTATTATATTATCAAGAGTATTTTTTATAAAATTTGTTATTGGGGAATAAGATTCTATTGTACTATTTACTAGGCTAATTATTTTTTCAGGGTCTGGGTTTTCTTTTAATTCTAAAACAGAATTTATGTTAAAATCAAAACTACCACCAAATAATCATACAATTGAATTAAATACTCAACTTACTAAACTTATAATTATTCCAATTAATAAAAAATTTCATAAAATTCTCCACCATTGAGTTTTAGTTATTTCTATCGAAAAATCAAAATGTTCTTTTATAAATTCATTTTTATCAATAGCAGAATTCATAGCAAATTTAGATTTTATTCATCTATATACTGAAAAAAATATAAATAGTATTAATGAAAAAACAGAAATAATTCATCAAATTAATTCTAAATTAGAATTTTCATTGAAACTTCCATAAATAAATAATAATCATCATACTATTCAAATTAATGCCGGGATTAAAGCTACATATGCAAATATAAACCAATATGTTCTAAATGAATTTAACAAGTTTTTAAATCAATAAATCACATTTTCTTTTGCAGTTACTTTTTCTCAATTATATCATTGCTTGATTCATTTTATTGTAGCTAATAAAAAGGGAATATATAAAGTTAAATATAATACAATCAAAATCACAAATATATAAATTCCTATAATCATTTCATTACTATAACTTAACCAATTCATATTTTCAGAAATATTGTTTTTATCCATATCTCAGAAAATATTATTTAAATATTTCACTCAAAAATAATTACTTATATTCATAAATATAGTAATAGTTCATAAAGTATACAAAAATATTGGTAAAAATAACTCTAAAAAATTATTTTTAAATAATTCAAAACTTTGTTCAATTCTATCAAGAACTTTTTCTTCACTAATAATTTTTTTATTTTCCATTTTTATTTTTTATTTACTAAAATATTTACTAAAATATTTGCTTTTATTCATAACTTTGTTATTATATCTATGTTGCTTTAAAAGTACAACTTTATTTATTAAATTTTATTATTATGGGACAAGAAATGTATATGATGAACCAAATAGAACATTTTCAAAATATTGGAATTGCACTTAATGTATTTTGGCTTTTGGCTTATTTATCATGAGCTTGGGGATTATATATGATAAATAAAAAATTATGAAATAAATATTCTTGGATATCTTTTATACCATTAATACAATTATTTTCATATAAAGATGCTTCATGATTAAGCTGGAAAAAAATCTTTGGTTGGTTTTTTGGTTCATTAATTTGATTATTTGTAATATGAACTTTAATTAGTTATTTATTTTTATCTGTTAATGCAATTGATCTTGGTGTGGCTAAAGATTGATTACGATTAGAAAATCCTTATAGTATTGATAATATGGATAATATGGATAATATGGATAATATGAATAATATAGTTTTATCTATTATTAGTTATATAATGGGTCTTTTAATATGAATTTTACCTTATTGAATAGTTAAATATTTAATTTCAAGTGGTATATCTAAGAATACTTGAAGAGGAGGATGGTCTACATTTGGTTTATTTTTTATACCATTTATTATGTTACCAGTTATTTGATATAAATTTAAATGATTGTCTGAAGAAAAAGAAGAAGAAAAAGTTGTTGAATTATAAAAAATAAAGAAACACTTAATTTTAAAAATTAAGTGTTTTTTTATTGCAAAAATTTCAAAATATGCTAAAATATTTATGTTTAATTATTAATAATAAAAAATGACTACAAAAACTATAACTAAAGAGAATGAAGAAGTAAATAAATTAATTCTTGAAAAACAAGAAATTAAAACTACTCAAATATCAGCTGCTGATAGTGCTGAAATTGAAGCTGTTTTTAATGAAGCTAATGATTTTAGAAGTATTGGTGAAAAAATCACAGCTCCACTTGATGATATAATTTCTAAAACAGCTAAAGTTATTGATGCTGATCCTATTATGAAAATTTCTGATGAATTAAGAATAATGAATGGGGAAGTTCAAGAAGTTTATTCAGATATTATTGATAATGATGGAAATGTAATGAAATTTTTTAAATCTATTCCTTTATTAGGGAATCTAGTAAAAGGTTTAGACGCTAAATTTGATGAAGCAAGTTTTAATATGAAAGGTATTGAATGAAAAATTAATGTAATTTTTTGAGGTTTTGATACAGCATATAACTCTGTTAATTCTTCTATTGATTTACAAAGAGAATTTTTAGACGGTATTGATGAAAGTTTATGAAAAGTTATTGCTTATAAAAATTTTGTATCTAATAAATCTATAGAATTTGCTAAAAAATTAGAAGAAACTACTGATGAAAAAGAAAAAACTAAATTATCAATGTTTTTAAGAAATGTAGATTTTTTCCAAGGAAATTTAGTAGTTCTTATTTGAAATTTAGAAATGGCAAGAAAAAGATTATTAATGAGACTTGATTCTGCTAATAAATTATCTCTAGCTATGAATTCTTCAAGACCAATTTTCAAGGTTTTATTATCAACTGCAATTATTGAAACTTCTAGTCAAAAAGCAATTGATGCTTCAATGGCTGCAATGGAAGTGATGTGAAATACTATTGATAAAATGAGTTCAGATTTAACAGATAAAGCAATCTCTTCTAATAAAAAAGCTGAAGAAATGTCTGCTAAACCAGTTCTTTCAACTACAGTTTTTATTGAAAATGTAACAAAATTAAAAAATCATTTTGATTCAATTGATGCATTTAGAGAACAAATTCAAATAGAAGCAAAGGCAGAAAGAAAAACTTTTGAAGAAGCAAAAGAAAAATTAGATAATATGAAAATATTAACAGCTAAAGAAACAGATGAATTAAATAAAGAATTAAGTTAAATAAAATAAAAAATAACTTTAAAAAAATAATTTAATTATTAAATTATTTTTTTTTGATTTTATTTTAAAAAGTATTAAACTAATTATAATAAATTTTAATAAAAATATTATGGAAATAGTTTTAGAAAAAAATAGAAAAATATTTATTGAAGAATTGTCTTTTAAAGATATTTGTGATGGTTTGGATAGAAGGAAAGAAAAATTTGAAAAATCTTGAAGAAAATGAAATTCTCCAGAAGAAGTTTGGGTAAAATCAATGAATAGAAAGAATACTTTTTTAACTTCTAAATAATATGGATTATGAAGTAATATTTTCATTAGATTCACAAGATGATTTAAATGAAATTATGGATTATATTGAAAGAATGACTTTCTCTATAGAAAAAGCCAATAAAATTGCTAATGAAATAATTTCTAAGACAATTTTATTAAAAAATTATCCTTATATGTACCAAAAAGTTTATAAAAATTATCATTCTCTTTCTGTGAAAAATAAAAGAATTTTTTATGAAATTGATGATAAAAGAAAAGAAGTTATTATAATACACATTCTGTGAGGATTTCAAAATTATGAAGACTATTTATAAAAAACTAAAAATTTTATTAAAATTAAATTTTTTTTTTTTTTTGATAGAATGAGAACTAGAATTAGTTTTTAACAATTAATGAAAAAATATGGATAAAATAATAAATAACGCCAACCCCTTATCAGGGGCTATAAATAAAAAAGTCCCTGATAAGGGATTTAGGGTTTTAGCTGCTTTCACACTAGTAGAATTAATAGTAGTAATTACAATATTAGCTATTTTAGCTACAGTATGATTTGTATCATTTTCTTGATATTTAGCTTGAACAAGAGATGTAAACAGAGTATCACAATTAAAATCAATGTCTGATGCTTTAGAGTTATATAGAACAAAAAAAGATTTACCAACTCCGGATGATTTTGTAGAAATAAAAACAAATACAAGAACTATTGCTTATCAATGATATATCTGAAAAGATGTTTTAGAAACAATAGAATATACAGAAAGTTGACTAGACCCAAAAGATAAACAATATTTTAGTTATTATTTAACAAGAAATAAAAAATATTTTCAATTAATGGCTTTATTGGAAGAACCAAGTGAAGATGTAGTTGCAAGGGTGAATACAAGATTCACCCCTACAAATGCAATAGATTATACAGATAGATTTCCAAAAACAACAGGTAAAAAATTATGAATA
>JAUZRO010000095.1 GCA_030950465.1 Candidatus Altimarinota bacterium
TTTTATCTATTTTAAATTTTTCTTTTAATGGAATATTAAAATCTCAATCACTTTTTCATCAATATATGTATACATATCAATCTTTTATAAATCAATATTTTAATAAATTATCTACAAGTATTTTTTGTTCATATAAATCAATATTTAAATATTTCTTCATATAGCTTCAATGGATACATACTCATTTGTTAAAATCACTTGAATAATGATATCATTCTCTTAGTAATATATCATCATTATAAAGTTTAAGTAAATACCAATATAAAAGCATTAAATTAGTATTTTCTTGATAGTATTCTACATATTCCATAATCTATTTAATAATCAAAATTAATATCTATATTCTCATCCATAACTATTTTATCAATAAAACTTTCTAATTTCTCCTTTAATGAAAATATTTCCATATTCAACTGAAAGATTCAAAGTTCTTTATTTCTAGCTTTTTCTTTTTCTAAATAATTATCAAAATCTAATCAAATATTTTTCTCTACCTTATTATAATACTCTTTTGCTATTTCTTCCTGCTTTGAATCTTTGAAATTAGGAATTTTAATCCATTTATCCATATGTCATTTTTTTAATCCTCATCAATTAGCTTTATCTTTAATTTTAGCTAAATATCATATATTCTTTAAATGTGATAGGTATAATGATAAGAAAACTCTTTTATACACCTTTAAATCATCATTTATAGGTGTAATAACCCAAGGATGAATATTTGTTATAGTATTTTCCATTTTATCATAGAAGAAACACCTTCACACTATCATTCAATCAGCAGCTAACATTATTCAATTATCAGGTAATGTTGTAAGTTTATTTTTATTTCAAATATATCTAAATCAAGAAATAGTTCTATTATCTTGCATTTCAATATTTGTAAAAATTCTATAAAAATTATCTTTTGGAGTATTTGAATAATAACTTTCTCAAATCTGACTTACTTGTAAATTTTGTCATCTACAATATTTGAAATTATCTGAAATTTTAGAGCTTCATTTAATATAATTTTCTGTTATAAATTCTATTTCTCTTACTTTCTCACTATATATATCACTGTCTAACCTTCATTTATCTTTTATATCTGATATTTTAGTATATTTTGTAGAACTAAATATTTTTCAATCTTTTTGATTTTCTCTTAATTCTTTTTCAATTTTACTATCAATAATCTCATTTTTACTTTTAATTTGCTCTTCTTTATCTATTAAGTTTTGAACTATTAAAGAAATTAAATTTTCTACTTTTACAGGTTCTTTATTATTATTTTTTGATGGGAAAGTTATTCAGTAATCTAAAGATATTTGTTTTGAATGTCTTATTGTAGACCCTTGAGCTGTATTCAAATCAATATATGTTTTAAAATGTTTACTTTTTAATAATCATAATATATAAAACTTCTTTTCTTGTTTTAAAGATACTCTTATTGTTCAAGATGATAAACTATCATATTGATTTTCATTATCTAAATTATAATATCAAACCTCTCATAATCAGTTTCATCATCAGTCTTTTACAATTAATATATCTCATTTTTTTGGGAAAACCTTATTTGTAGGTTTACAATATTCAACTCTTGCTTCATTTAATAAGTAATTTTCTGATATATTTACAGTTTTTAAAAATCTATGTTTTGATTTTTTCATATAGTTATCTGAACCTATTTCTTTTCATACTTCTTTTGAAACTATAAAATCTGAAATATTAACCTTATTTTTATTAACAGTTGTTAAAATTCTATAATCTCTTGAACATAAAGAATTTTTATTAAATTCTTTATTTGATAATTGAGATATTTTTATAGATTGTTCTTTTGTATAATATGTCTTCATAAAATTATTTTAGTTTTTTATTATTAACCTCTTGAACAAATTTATCAAAATCTCAAATATAATTCTTATCTTGCTCTACTCTAAATTTACTATATTCTTTTTCTGCTTTATCATCTGCTTGTCTCTTAGAAACTTTTCATTTTCAAGATAATATTTCCATATCATTTAAAACTAAAAAGTTTTTAGTTTTATCTATCCAATCTTGCATATGCATAACTTTTCATTTTTTGGCTTGTAATTCAGCAAAATCTAAATATCAAGAAATAAGTAAATTTAGTGTTGAAATTTCTTCTTCACTTAAATAGTTTTTTCAAATTGTTATATCTGTTTTTACTATTTTTCATCAAGTTTTTTGAGCCTTCCAGCTAGTAAGCCCCATATTGGGTTTATTAGCATTTACTCTATTGTATTCTAATTCTCCAGCTGTTTTTCAAGAAACTGCATATAAGAATTTATTTTGTACTTCTGCAAAAAAATCTTTACTTATTTGAGCCTTTGAGTCATAAGCTTCACTAGTTGCATAAATATCAGTAATTTTTAGATAAAATCTTCTTTCACTTGCTCTAATTTCTCTAATTCTAGCAAGTAATTCATCAAAATAATCTTTTCAAAAATGATTTCAGTTTTTTAATCTTTCATCATCCATTGCAAATCATTTTATTACATATTCTTGTAAAATCTTATTACTCCATATTCTGAATTTTGTTGCTTTGTAAGAATTTACTCTATATCATACTGCTATAATAACATCAAGATTATAAAAAGTCACCTCTCTTTTTACTTCTCTAGTTCACTCTTTTTGAACTGTCAATAAATTCTTTACAGTTCATTCTTCTAATATTTCTCAAGTTTCAAAACAATTTTGAATATGAGAACTAATATTTTGTTTTGATGTATCAAATACATCTCATATTTGTTTTTGTGAAAGCCATATTGTTTCATTTTGAAAAATTACATTTATTTTTATATCTCCTTCATCAGACTTATAAAAGAGTATTTCTCAAGTGTTATGTTCTTGCATATTTTAAAGTCAAAAATATAAAATAATTTCTTCTAAATCTATAAGTGTTTGTTTAGCTTTAGACTCTATATTTCAAATTCCTTTTTCCAATCAATTTGGGTGAATCATATTCCTATTTAACTGTATAGAAGATATTTTACTTACAATTCTATCACTATCTATTAAATTATAAATCTTTGATAACTCTTTCAGTCATTCCATCATTTTAAACTTTTCTTTAACTTTTAATGGAATCCTATCTTTTTTTATTAACTCTTTATCAATTATAAATTCTAATATAAATTCTACAATAGAACCAGATAAAATATTAACTACAAAATACATACTTTCTCTTTCTGCAATTAATAATTCTTCAATTACTTTTGTTAAAGCTATACTATTAATAGAATAATCATTAATAGGCTTAGGAATTGGTATATTTAAAAAATCTATTATATTAATATTTTTAATATAACTTCATTTTCTATGTAAAGCTATATATAATTCTAAATGAGGTCTAGTTAGAAAGAATAATAAATAATTTATACTAACTTTTTCTCAACTTATAAAAAATATTTTATCATTATGAGTAAGTTTTTCTCACTCTTTAAAAATTCTAAAAAGATTGTTTTTATTTCAGTTAAATACTAATTTAATTTCATTTTTAATAATATTTTCTTCTTCATTTTCTGATAAGAAATTTATTTTTGATTCAAAATAAATCAAATCCTTTAATAAATAATATTCTTTAGATGTTAATTTTGTTAATATCTTTCTTCTTTTTGAAACATTATTGATTTCTCTTGCTGATAGTAAAAAATCATTATTCTTTATAACTTTTATTTTCATAATTAATCTAGTTTATCTAAATGAAAAGATTTTTTTATTTCTTCTTCTTGTCTTTGTAGAAATTCTTTAAATTCTATAT
>JAUZRO010000096.1 GCA_030950465.1 Candidatus Altimarinota bacterium
ACTTTTTACACAAACACTATAATATAAATCTACTTTATTTCAAGAATAAACTTCAAAATTTTTGTCTCAAAACTTTAATAATAATTTTTTATTAAATATAATATTATTTATCTCTAAATTTATATTTTCAGAATTTATTAAAATAATTTCTTCAATATTATCTAAAACTAAATTTTCATATTTAATTATACTTTCTTTTGCCGTCCATAAAATATAAAAGTTTTTCCAAGTTTTTCAATAAGGGTCTTTAGCCCCTTGCAATAATTTTTTTCATCATAAATTTCTATGTTCTTCTTCACTAAATTTTTCTAATAAATTCTCATCTCTTTTTTTAAATATTTCAATGTCTACTCAAATTTTTGAATTATTAGTTCATATAAAAACTAAATTTTTTTTATGTGAGATACTTGAGTATTTATTTTTATTTTGTTCAATTAAAAACCTTGCAACTAAACTTTCATTATAAGTTCAAGGTTTTTCTTTTTTTAAATTTTTACAAAAAATATCTCAAAAATAGTTTTGAGATATTTTTATAATTTCTGAGTTTATTTTTTTTATTTCTAAATACATTTTAATTTTTTAAAAAACTCTTTTTTATTTAACTCTTTATTTTCTTCAAAAAACTCTTCTAAATTTATTAATTCTAAAGCTAAAACTTTATTTAATGTTTTCAAATATATCCACAAACTCAAATATTTACAATAAAATTAAATTTTTGTTCAACTAAAAATAAAGATAAATTCATAATAGTCTTATGATTTCACATTCCAGATTCAAAAAAAGATATTTCTAAAAATTTAGAAATATCTAATTTTTTAATTTCTTGTTTTACAATTTTTAATTCAGCAGATAATGCTGACACAAATAATATTTTAAACTTTTTATTTTCCATATTTTTCTACATATTTTTTAAATAAGTCTCATTTTTCTTCAAATCATTTCCAGGGCATTCTTCAACTACCTTTTGCATTGAAACTAGGGGCTCAAGTTGATAATAAAACTATTTCTCAAATATTAGTATTTTTATAAGCAAATTTCACAGCTTTTTCCATACTCAAAGTTTTAAATAATTTTGTTTCAAAATTTCATTCAACATATTTAATTTTCTCATCAAAATTCATATTTTTAGAAAAATATCAAAATATTTTTTCTCAAGTTTCTGGAAAAAGAACAATATTTTTGATTTTATATTTAAGTATAGTTTCCTTTAATTCTGATAAATCAAAACCTGAATCTTCATTTCAAATAAATATAGTTCATATTTTTTCTCAAAAAGTTTTTATTGCAGCAATTGCTGATTCTGGAGTTGAGGCTATAGAATCATTAATAAAAGTTACACCCTTAAAAATTCAGATATTTTCTTGCCTATGAGCTAAACCTGTAAATTCATATAATACTTTTTTAATAATATCAATATTTGCAAAGTTTATTCCCCCTTTTAAAAGGGGGCTAGGGGGATTTTCAAAAATTCAAATAATATCTAAAATTCAAATAATTCAAGTAATATTTTTTCTATTGTGTTCTCAATTTAACGCAATATTTTTATCTTCTAATATTTTCTTATCATTAATATAAAAAGCATTATTTTTATAACTATATTTTCAATCTAATCAAAAAAAATCAAGCCCTTGTAGGGAATGCAGGCCTGCATTCCCTACTTTTTTTAATTCAAATCCTGCTAATTTATGTTCAGCATTTTTAAAAACATTAAATTTTGCATTTTCATAATTTTTTCTTCAATCATGCCAATCAAGGTGACAATCATAAATATTATTTAATAATCAGATAAAAATATTTAAATTTAATCATTCTAACATATAGCTAGATAATTCATAAATTACAAAATCATACTCCCCCTTTCTCCCTTGAGGGGAAAGGGGAATTTCATCTAAAACTGGATTTCAAATATTTCAAACTAATTTAACTTTATATCAAAGTTCTTTTAATATTTCATAAATTAGTGTCGAAGTTGTAGACTTCCCTTTTGTACCAGTTATTCAAATAATCTTTCATTCAAAATTATCTGCTAATATTTCTGCTTGAGAAATTATTTTATCAGAAACTTCTAATAATTCAGGATTATTATACGGACTAATTCAAGGACTTTTAAAAATAATATCAAAATCATCTAAATTATCTAGATAATTTAGATCTATACTTTTATCAAGAATTTTATAATCAAAAATTTCTAGTTTTTTCAAAAATCTTTCTGTAGATTTTCACTCCTTTCAATAACCCAAAATAGCTATTTTCTTATTTTTTAATTCTGTTATTTTCATTGTTTTTTTTAAGATACAAGGGGCTAAAGACCCTTGCTATAATTAAATAATAAATCCAAAATATTTAAACACCAACAAGGGTCTTTAGCCCCTTGTAAATTTCCTATTTTACTTCTTCCAAAAATTCTTTACTAGCATTAATTACATTTTTAAATCTATCTGATTGTAATTTTGTTCAACCAAAATATCTTGTTACAACTAAAATTATATTTACAGCATTTTTTCTTTGCAATTCTCTTAAAATACAATTTCAAGCTCAAGTTTCTCAATCATCATTTTTACATTCTAATACACTTCAATTATCTTGTTCAATTCTATATGCATAAGTATTATGAGTGGCTTTTCTAAAATATTTATCTCTCAATATATCTTTCATAAAATCAGAAACTTCTTCTTTTGATTTAATAAATCATCAAACAACTGTATATTTTGAACCTCTATCGATAATAATATTTTGAATGATTTTTCTTCTAAAAGTTGGTTTTATAGCCTCTCATAAATTCAGAGATAAATTTTGCTTATTCATATTTTAATTAAATATTTTTTAGAATTAAATTAATTTCTTTAATATATTCTTTATTTTTCTTTTCTAAAAACTCTTCTTTTTCATTGTTAAAACTATGAACCAAATTATTTCTTAATTTATGTAATTCCCAAATTGTATTTAAATTCAGAATCTCTTTTGGATCTTTTTTCAAAATTTCTCAAAAACTTCACTTATATCATAATTCTTTTAATATTTTATGATAAAGTTTATCAAAATCAATAATTTTTTCTTTTTTTGATTCAGACTTTTTAATTTTATTAAAAAGTCTGATAATTTCTTTTTTTTGATAATTATTTAATTTTTTCTTTTTATTTCTAAAAATAAATAAAAAAGTTAAAGCTAATATAAAAATTATTATTATAAAATATATCATATTTTTTAAATTATTTGTCATAAAGTAAATCAAACTACAATTCAAGCAGTTTCTGTTCTTAAAATTCTATTTCATAAGTGAATTCTTGAAAAATTATTTTTTTCACAATTATTTACTTCATTATCAGAAAAACCTCATTCTGGTCAAATGAATATATTTAAATCTTGCCTAACTTCCTTCAAAGGGCTGAAGCCCTCTGTTGATAAGCTGTTTTTATTTTTAATAAATTCAGATAAATTTTGTGAATTATTATTTTTTGTGTGGAGAAAAATATTCACATTTTTCCCCCTCTCCTCCAAAGGAGAGGGGCTAGGGGTGAGGTCAAATTCAGGAACAAAGTTTCTTCCACTCTGTTCAACAGCTTCAACTATTATTTTTTTTAATCTTTCTTCTTTTTTTTCAGAAATAACTAATTTTTGACTTCTTTCACTTCTATAAAAAACAAATTTTTTGTATCAAATTTCAACTCATTTTTGTAAAATATATTCTATTTTATCTAATTTATTTGGCATTGCCTGAAATAAATTTAATTCAAAATTTAATTCAGAATCTTTTTGTATTTTAGAGTCCAGTTTTAATATTATATTTTTATTATTAATTTGAACTATTTCATAAACAAAATCTATATTTTCTAATCCATCAAAAAATATTACTTTTTCTCACTCCTTAATTCTTAACACTTTTTTAAGCTGATGAGATATTTCTTTATCTTCTAATATAAAGCTTTCTTCTTTTTTGAAACTTTTAATGTAAAATCTTTGCATAATTTATTTTTTAGGTAGTTCTAATATAATATTATCAAAATCAGAAATATATCTTTTATCTTGAATAATTCTGTATTTATCATATTCTTTTTCTGCTAAACTAAAAGCAACTTCTTTTGAAATTTTTACCCTCAAGGGGCACCTAGTCAATTATCATTTAATATTTCTTCTTCATTAAATTGTAAAAAAGCATCTAACTTTTTAGCCCAATCTTTCATATACATTGGTTTTAATTTACTTGCTTGATATTCTGCAAAATCAAGATACATATCTACAATATGATTTAGTGTTTTTGTTTCTGCAGCAGTATTTCAAGTAATTGCAAAATGTAGTTTATTTTGAACTTTAGAGAAAAACTTAACAGTTTCTAATGAATTATTTGAATAATCAATACTTGTAGTATAAATATCTGTAATTTTTTGATAACTCATTCTCTCACTTGCTCTAATTTCTCTTATTTCCTCCATTAATTCATCAAAGAATTGAAGATCAAATTTTGTTCAATTTATAAATCTTTCTTTATCAATTGCAAATCATTTCAAAATATAATCTTTCAAAATTTTTGTTGCCCAAATTCTAAATTCGGTTCATCTATTTGAATTAATTCTATATCAAACTGAAATTATAGCTTCTAAATTATACATCTTTTTTATTCTACTAACTTCTCTATTTCACTCTTTTTGAACTATTGAGTATTCCTCAATAGTTCATTTTTCTTCTAATTCTCAACTTTCAAAAATATTTTTTAAATGTAAAGAAATATTATCTACACCACACTCAAAAAGTTCAGCCATCAATTTCTGAGTAAGCCAAAGATTTTCATTCTCAAATAAAACATCAATTTTAATATTTCAATCAGCTGTTTTATATAATGTAATTTGATTGTTTATCATAAGTTATTTTTTAATATTTTCAATAAATTCTCTTCAAATTTTTCTAACTATTATTTTTTTTCTTCATATAATTCATAATTTTGCTAATCTATGTAATCAATCTAATATCACCCATTTTCAGTTATTAAACATAATATCAATTGGAAAATCTTCTATAATTTAAAAAGATTTTTCTTTTACTATAATATATTTATTCATATTTTGAAAATTAAATTTGCTTTTTTGTATAAAATCTTATATAATGAACTTGTTCACGATGAGAAGTCCGGATTAAGAGAGATACTTAATCTGTCCTCTCTACCAGAAAAGCTAAGTTTTATTACTTAGTTTTTCTTTTTTTAATTTTATTTTTAATTCTGCTAAATCTAAAATATTATTTTTGGCTACTCTTTTCAATAGAACAGAAGAATTTTTTACTCAAGGAATAATTACTTTTCAAAAGATTTCTTTTTCAATCCAGAAATAAACTAAACTATTAAAGTCTCAATCTCAAGTAACCAAAAATGCTTGTGAAACAGAATTTTCATAAAAATCTTTTAATGCAAAAATTGCAATATCTATATCAACATTCCCCTTTATATTTCAATTAGGTAAAACTAAAGTTTCTTTAAAACAAACTTCATATCAAATATTTTTCAATTTTTGATAAAATCCTTTTTGACTTTTTAAATATCAAAAAAATATTTTCACTTTATCAACTTCATATTTTTCATTTAGATAAACATAAAAATTTTTCCAATCAATAATCCATCAGTGATATTGTAATAATCACTGATGAATATTCTGAGAATCTATATAAACTATTTTCATTATTTTTAATTTTATTATTTTGAAAATTAAATTTGTTTTTTCTATTTCAACAATCCTCCCAAAATTCATCTTACAATTTTTGTTGCAACCTTATTTGCTGTTTTTTTCATTACAGAGCTACTAACTAATTCAATAAATCATTTTTTCTTTTTATTTCAGAAAAGCAATTCTTGCCATAATGGAATATTATCTTTATCTATTTTTCAAGGGAGAGATTGAGAGAGGGATAATTTTTCTAAAATCTCATCTGCACTTTCTCTGTCTATAGTTTTTTCATAAAAACCTAAAAATGGACTTCTTGAAATTATCTCTTTTCTTTCAATATCAGTTAGTGGTCACATTCTTGATTGTGGTGGTCTAATTAAAGTTTGCTCAACTATTTGAGGTCTTCATTTTTCATCTAAACAACTAATTAAACCTACTCAAACTGACATTTCTGTAAGAGATTTTTTTATATCAAATTGTGGATTTTGTCTAAAAGTTTCTGCTACTATTTTTATAGATTTTTGATCTTTTGGAGTAAAGGCTCTAAGAGCATGTTGAATTCTGTTTCATAATTGGCTTCTTATAGTTTCTGGAATATCTGTTGGATTTTGAGTTACAAAATAAATTCAAACTCATTTACTTCTTATTAATCTTACAACTTGCTCTACTTTTTCTATCAAAACTTTTGGAGCATTCCTAAAAAGTAAATGTGCTTCATCAAAGAAAAAAACAAGTTTTGGTTTGTCTAAATCTCAAACTTCTGGTAATTGTTCAAAAAGTTCTGAAATTAACCATAATAAAAAAGTAGAATATAATCTAGAATCTGCCATTAATTTTCTAGAATCCATAATACTAATAACTCAGTTTCCTGAAAAGTCTCTTTTCATTAAATCATCCAACCTCAAAGCTGGTTCTCAAAAAAACATATCTCAACCTGCTTTTTTTAAAACTAAAAGGTCTCTTCTAATTGCTCAAATTGAAGAAGTTCAAATATTTCAATATTCTTTTCTTAAAGTCTTTGAATTTTCATCCATATAAGAAATAATTGCTTCTAAATCATCTAAATCTAAAACTAACCAGTTATTATCATCCGCTATTTTGAAGGCTATATGAAGTAATCCATCTTGAGTCTCACTTAAATCTAAAAGTCTTGATAATAAAATTGGTCACATTTCAGAAACTGTTGTTCTAAGTTTATGTCATTTTTCTCAAAATAAATCCCAAAAAACTGTTGGAAATCATTTTGGTTTCCAATCTTTAATTCAAATATGTTCTAATCTTTCTTGTATTTTTGGATGATCTTTTCAAGCAAAAGCTAATCAAGCTAAATCTCATTTTACATCACTAGCAAAAACTGGAACTCCTGCTTTTGAAAATTCTTCAGCTAAAATTTGTAAAGTTACAGTTTTTCCAGTTCAAGTTGCACCTGAAATCAATCAATGCCTATTTGCTCTTTTTAAAAACAAATCAACATTTTCTCAAGGAGTAAATAAATCTCATCAAATTGTTATTATATTTTGTTTTTCAATCATAATTTAGTCTTATTTTAAAATTCTCTTAATTCCCCATAATTAACCATTCTATGTTTTTTCTGAATTTTACTTATATTTTTATGATTTTCAAATATTAATTCATAAGAAACTCCTGTTTGTACTGGCAATATTTTCTTTTTAAATTTTTCATCATAAATACAATCTTTTCATCATCAACAACTATTAATTATTCAGTCTTGATCAAAAATATAATTTCATAGACTGTAAAATATAGGTTTTTCTTTATATATTTCAGTTTTTCAAAAAATATGAGAATGATGTCAGATTATCATATCTGCTCAATTATCAATTATATAATGAGCCATTTCTACTTGAGTTTTTGTAGGGTCAAATTTATATTCTCTTCACCAATGCAGAGAAATTATATTTAAATCACATTCATCTTTTTTCATTAAATCTAGAGATTTTTTTATATTTTCTTTAGATATCTTATTTATTTTATATTTTCAATAAATACTTCAATCATAAGTAAAAGCTTCTAAACAAATTTTATTATCATTACTTTTAATTATTGTAAAAGTTTTGTTTTTTATAGTTTTTAATGAAACTCAACTATAATATATTTGTGATTTATTCAATAAATCAATTGAAGTTTGAAGTCATTCTATTCCTGAATTTTTAATATGATTATTAGCAAGAGAGACAATCATCTCATTCTCTCATTTTAAATCTTTTAGAGTTTGAATATTTTTTACATTTGCTCAAAATAAATATGAAGCATGATATCAATCTTTAGGATTTTTTGAAAAAGGTGACTCTAAATTTAAGAATACAATTCCTCAGGTTTGAGTTATTGGATTATATTTTTTTGTAATTCTTCCATAATCTTTTTTGTTAAAATGACCAACAACTCTTGAAAGCATTACATCTCATCAAATAGTTATTTTGATTTTATTATTAAATTCAGTTTCTTTTTTCAATATATCTTTTTTTATATTTTCTTCTCCATTAAAGGTCTTTTTTGAAAAAATAACTTTTTGATAATCTATTAAATATATAAAATACATAAGTGAACTTGTGAAAATAAATCATATTATAATTATATAAATTCAAAAATTTTGAAAAGAAAAGAGTTGTTTTTCAGTTATCCACTTTTCAGTTGAAAAAGAAAAAAACATTCCTTTCTTTTTACTATAATTCAAATTCCAGAACATTCAAGCCATAATATAAAGAGGAATTGAATAAAAGATATTTGAATACCAAGTCATAGGATAAAATCAAAGTAATATAAAATAATTATATCAATCATAAAACCAAGATGCTGAAAAAAAAGATAATATTATTGCAATAAATACATTTATATAACTTCTATCAATTCAAGTTACAAATCTATAGAAAGTTCAAACTGAATATGGTGAAGTATAAAAAGTTAATATTGGCATTATAATTGATATCCATAAATCCCAAGTTGGATTAAATCATAATAATCAAACTAAACTAATTAAAAATAAGGATAACAAAAAAATAATAATTTTCCATTTTTGAAATAAAAAAGTAATATATTCCTTTTTAAATAATATATTATTTTTTCTATTTAAAATCAATAATATAAAAGTACATACAACCAATATAATCCATAAATACAAATATTTTTCTAGCATATTATTTTTTTAGTAGATAATTATAATTCAATTCAGAAATGCAATTTTTTATCCAATCTTCCCATTCTGTAAATAAACCAACAATTTATAAGTTTCAGAAGGTAATAAGTTTCAGAATTTTGTAATAAACCTTTATGATTTCAAGAATCTATAACTTTTCCATTTTCAAAAATAAAAAAACCTCAAAAATTTGACTTTACTGATATGATATGATTGTTCTGATAAATTAGATTTTGTCAAATAATTTATAAAATAATTAAAAAAAAATGCCTCCAGAACAAGTAGAAACAAATAATAGTGATATTGATACT
>JAUZRO010000097.1 GCA_030950465.1 Candidatus Altimarinota bacterium
TACTTTTTCATTAAATCAAAGTTGAATAGAAAAAATTGAAGCAATAAAATATTTAAGAATATTAGAAGAAATATTAAATAAAGAGATAGATAAAAGTACTAAAAAATCATACAAAAAAGTAGAATTTACAGCACAAAAAAATATTTTAAAAATTTTAGAAAATTGATATTTTAAAAAAGAAAATATTAAAGAAATAGTAGAGGTTTTACAGTTAGAGGTAAAATTTAAAAAAAAGACTGATGCTTTAACTATAAATTTTGAATATAAATTAGAAATTGATATTTTAGATGATAATTATTGAACTGAAGAAAAAAATGATAGTCCTATTGTTTCATGAATACATAAAAAAATACTTTTTATTTTAAGTGCTTTTGGAATAAATAGAACATAATAATTTAAAAATTCAAACAAAAAAAATCAATTAAAGATTAATCTTTAATTGATTTTTTTACTGTTTATTTAAACAATAGTTTCCAAAATTTCACCTGCTCTAACAATATTAATAAACATCATACCTGATATTCAACCAATAATTGTCCAGTGTACAATTTGACTCATAGGTTTACCATTTACAATAAATTTAGCAATTTTTTGTAAAGTAGATTTTTTATTTTTCTTTTTTCACATAACATAAGAAAGTTAAAAATTAAATTAAGTTTTTATAACTTAAAAAAAGTATATCATATAAAATATACTTTTGTCAAATAAAATGATTTTTTTATAATTATAATAAAATAAACTCTTCAAAAACTTTTTTTAATAACTCTTTTTTATTTTTTCAAATATTTTCTATAAATAATATTCAAGGTTTTTCTAATAATACAAAAGAAATTTCTGAAGAATTATTCTTTTTATCTGAAAGCATTTTTTTATAAATATTTTCGAAATCTAAATTTTGCAAAGGGCTAAAGCCACCTTGTTGAATAGATAAATTAATTTTTAATAAAATAAAATTATTAATCTCTAATAAATTTTTATCAGATAAATATCAAAGTGTATTAGATAAGATATTCACATAAATCATTCAGTATCAAACACAAAGTCAATGAGATAATTTAAAATCTGTAATAGATTCTAGTGCATGTCAGAAAGTATGTCAATAATTTAGATATTTTCTAACTCACATTTCTTTTTCATCTTGCATAACTATTTCAGCTTTTATAGAAACATTTTTTTTAATTATATTTTGCAAAGGGCTAAAGCCCTCTGTTGACAAG
>JAUZRO010000098.1 GCA_030950465.1 Candidatus Altimarinota bacterium
TAGAGACAAGGCAATGCCTTATCTCTACATTTTTTTATTTTACTTCTTATAAAGTACATCAAGTACCAGTTAAAGCTCAAGTTGAACTTCTTATCTGATATTCACCATCTCAAATATATTTTCATGCTTTTTTAATTTCTATACAAGTTTCAAAATCACTATTTTGAGCAAAAACTCAATTTTGTTCAGCATCATTTAATAAAACTGTGAAAGATGTTCAATCAGAAACTGGTTCTGAATTTCACTTAAAATCATAAGCTAAGTTATGTTCTTGATTATCAAATATAAATAAATTTTGATTAGTTGAAATATCTATAGTATTTCAAGTTGCTACTAAAATAGTAGGTAATACATTTTTTGCTACAGATTTATAATTTCAATTTACTAGAGATAATGAACTATCTCAATCTTGATTTTCTAAAGTTAGAGCAATTTCAAATTCCTTTTTATTAGTAGTTATACTATATAAATATGGAACTTCTATTTTTGGATCATATGGTATTTTATCAATAGTAGAAAGAGAAACATTTTTATTTAATTTACCTTGCCAAAAAACTATAGTGCTATTATTACTACCAGAAAAAGAATTATAAGGTAATGGATAACTTCATTTTTTTTGTTTATACATTTTCATTGATGATGAAATATTTGCAATATCAGATTTTCTTAAAGTATCTCTTGAATCAGCTATACTTCATACAAATTGAGTAAATCCTATTGTTCAAAGTATTGAAAGAATTATAACTACAACAATAACTTCTACAAAAGTAAAGGCCTTAATATCTATCTTTTTTAACATTTTTATTTGAATTATTTATAAAATAGTTTTTTTCTTAATGGTATTGTTTTATGGAATTCATTTTGTAATTAAAATTTGTACATGTGTTTTTTGTTCTCAATTAATATTAATTTTTTTAATTTCTAATGTTCTTTCATAAACTTTTCATTTATAATTTATTGGATTACTTACTTTTTCTCAAGAATTATTTATATATTTGTATTCTTCTAAAGTCTGGATTTTAATTTCTTTAGCTATTTTATCTTTATAAAGATAAAAAATATCTCAATCACTTAATGCTGATAAATCTATAGTATTAATTATTTTATAAGCATTTTTTGATAATATATCAATATCCATTTGTTCATCAAAATGAGATATATTTTCTCTTGAATTTCATATTAAATTTCATATTCATAACAATACAAAAGAAAGTATAAAGATTCATACAATTATTCATACAAGAGATTCTGCTTGTTTATTTTGTATCATTAAAATTTACTTTAAAAATTACTTTTATTTTTTTTATTTTTATATATAATCATAATATTAAAAAAAATAAAAAAATCAAAAAAATATGTTAGAAAATATTTCAAATAAAAAAGCTTTTACTTTTGTTGAATTAATTATTGCTCTTATTTTAAGTTCAATCATTTTTTTATTTTTGATGAATTTTATTTCTGTAACTTTTTGAGAAATAAGTTATTCTAAAAATAAAACAAATATTATTTCTCAAATATATGAGTTTGAAGATAAAATAAAAGACTTAAGAGAAAAATATAATTCTTGAATTATATTAAAAAATAATACTGAATGAACTTGAAGTGATATATTATTATTTAGAACTTCAAGTTGAGAAATAAATAAAAAATGAATAATTATAGCTATGGTATCTAATAATACTTTAACTATAGATACAGATAATAATATAGATAATATAGAAGATAAAGTTTTAGCTTATAAGAATATTTCTTCAGAAGAACTTGATTTATTATCTACAGATATAGATGATATTTATACTTTTATTTTCAATAG
>JAUZRO010000099.1 GCA_030950465.1 Candidatus Altimarinota bacterium
TTTATTAAAAATCAACAAAAAAAGAGAAAAAAGTTTATTTAAAACTTTTCTTCTCTTTTTTATATGTTTTAATAGCATTATAATATAATTTATAGCTATTATTTTTTCTAGATTTTTCCTGCTATCACGAAAGGAGCCAAATTATACTATTATTTTTTTATCATTTTTAAATTAAAAAATATTACCTTTTTCTTTTACAGAAGTCAAGCCCCCTTTTTTTCTTAAATTCCTTATTTTATTTATTTAAAATAAGTTTTATTATTCAATAAATAAATACTAAAATTATAAAAATAATTACAATATAAGATGTTAAGTTTACATAATTTTCTACTGTATATATAAGGTTTCCTCATTATCTATCAAATTCATTTAAATATGGCATAGTTATTTTATTATTATTAAGTTAAATTAATACTATCAAGCAAGGGGCTAAAGACCCTTGTTGATGTACTAATATATAGAATTATTTCTAAATTCTTAAAAATAAAATTTATATTTTGTAAAAACCTTTCTAATTTATTTAATAATTTTTTTATAAAATAAACTTGTTATAAAAATTAGTACTAATAATAAGACTATAGTTGCTCATGAACTAGTTCATAAAAAATATGATGCAAATAGACCAAAAATAACTGAGAATAATGAGATGATTATTGAAAAAATAAAAACTTGTTTTAAAGATTTTGCTAAAATTTTTGAAGTATTTGCTCATATAATTAGAAATGCTCAAATTAAAAATATTCAAAATATTTTTATACTTACTCAAATGAAAAGTGATAAAAATATTAAGAAAAATAAATTATACAAATCAACTTTTATTCCTTTTGCTTTAGCTATATCTTCATTTATAGTTATTGCTAAAAAGTTTTTTCAAAAAATAATAAAAAATATAATGGTTAAAATAAATAATATAAAAATTAATATTAAATCAGTATTATTAATTAATAATATATTTCAGAATAAAAAAGAATTTATATCAAGTTGAAGATTTTCAATAAATCAAATTAAGAAAATTCATCCAGCAATTCAGGTTTGAGAAATTATTTCTTTTGTAGATTCTTTTGTAATAAATTTTGTTTTTTCTATAAAAAATATTAATAAACTAGCAATAATTCAAAATATTATTGCAAATAAATAATAATTTCAGTTTAAAAAAAGTGACACAGCAATTCACAAAAACAAAAAATTTGAAATTGAATGTGTTATGTTTGCTTCTTTTCTCATAACTATAAAAACTCATAAAATTGATGAAATTATTCAAATTAAAATTCATCAAATCAAAGCATTCTGGAAAAAAGAATAATTTAGTATTTCTAGCATTTTATTACTTTAAGTGGATATTTTATTATTTCAAGTAGATATTATTTTTATATCATTTTTTATTTATATAATTCTTTATTTATTTTTTTCAATCTTTTTATTATAAAATTCTGCAAATGTTATTTTATTTTCCTGTAGATAATTTGCAAGTTTTGTTCAAACATATCTCCAATGCCAAGGTTCTTCACCATATCAATCTATTTCTATTCATTTTTTATATGTATTAGTAAATCAATATTTATAAGCATTTTTATCAAACCATATATAATATTCTCTTAAATTATTATCATTTACCCAATTTCTTTTGGAACTAGCAGAGTAAATATCAATAGCTAAACCAGATTGATGTTCACTATATCATGCCTTTGCACAAAAAATATCAGAGCAACCTCTGTCTTTTATTCATTTTTGATATTTATAGCCCCTATATCAACTAACAACAACTATATTATTATCAGTTGCTTCAAAAAAATCAACAGCAAGATTATCTAAACTTTCCTTTAATATTTTTTGTACTTTTATACTTCATCATTTTCAATCAATTATATATTTTCATTCAACTGGAACTAAATCTGTAGGAACAAATCATAGTTTATTATAATGAATTTTATTATTTACATATTTTGTAAGTGAAGAATCTGTTTTTAAATCTACATTTTTTATATAGTTTAAATATTCTTCTTCTTTTTTTATTTTTTCATCTTCTATTTTCTTTTTTTCTTCATTTATTTTATCTATTTTCTTTTTTGATATTTGTTCTTTTCTTATTTTTTCTTGTTCTATTTTTTTGTATTCCATATTAGATTTAATAATAAATCATGCTCCAAATCATATTATAAATATAATTATATAAAGTATAATAAAAAATATTAATTGTTTTTTTGATATATTTTTAAAATATCAATTATTCTCTTTGTAATCTTTTTTTACTTCTTTTTGTACTTCTTTTTTATTCATTATATATTTTTAATTATTATTAAATGCTAAATTCAACCCTCAAGTGCAACTTTTGTTAAATATTAAAAGTGATAAATAATAATATTATTTTTTGCTAGAATAGTTTTTTCTTTTTATGTATAATAAAGTAATTTTTATTATAATATTTAGTTGTAATTTCAATAATTTCTTCTTTGGTTTTTCAGCTATCATTTAAAGGAAGAGATAAAAAATCCTTAAACAATATTTTATTTTTTTTACCCCAAGATTACTTGTTTCACTGCGCATCTTTTTATTTTAAATGTATATTTTTTTTGTGAGGATGATGGCTATATGGAGCACTAAATTTTCAAAAAATCTTTTTAACTTCTTCTAATTTACTTATTTTTGCAGGAGTTCAATGACAACAAAAATTATTTTTATGAAGACAAATAACATTATCTGAATTTTTATAAACCAAATTTAGATTATGTGAAACTAATATTATAGAAATTTCAGGAAATATTTTTTTTATTTCTGCTATATTTTTATAAAAGTTTTCTTCTCAAATAATATCAATTCAAGCAGTTGGTTCATCAAGTAAAAGTAAATCTGGACTTGAAATTAATGCTGAAATTATAAGCATCTTTTGAAATTCTCATCAACTTAAATTTCAAATATTTTTATCAAATAAATCTTTTGCTCAAAATTTTTCTAAATAATTTTTAATATTATTTTCAAATTGTCCCCTCTCCTCTCAAAAGAGAGGGTTAGGGTGAGGGATTTTATTATAAATTTTTATAAATTCATAAACTTTTATAGGAAAAGTTTTATCAATATCTATTTTTTGTGGAACATAAGAAAGACTTTTATAATTTCTTATTATTTCTCAAGAAAAATTTTTATTAATTTGAGCAATAGTTTTTAATAAAGTTGATTTTCAAGCTCAATTAACTCAAATTATACTTAAAACTTCTCAAGGAGAAACTGAAAAACTTATATCTTTTAAGATATAAGTTTTTCAACTATCAAAAGAAATAGATAGTTTTTTTATTTCTAAAATTTTTTTATTCATATATATTATATAAAGAATCTAAATTATTTTTAATATTATCAATATGTCATTTTCTAGTAACATTTTTTCATAATGGGTTTAAAATAAATATTTGTATATTATATTCTTTTGCAATCTTAGATAAAGTAGAATCTTTAAATTGTGGTTCTACAAAAGCAACTTTTATATTATATTTTTTTATATTATCAATTAATTCTTTCATCTCTTGAGAATTTGGTTCTGATAAGATATTTTTTCTAAAAATTAATTTATTTTCTTGATCTATATTTAAATCTCTAAATAGATAATTATAAGAATTATGAAAAATAATAAATTTAGTTTGCTTTTTTCATTTTATTTTTTCTTCAAAATTAATTTTTAAATCATCTAATTTTTTATTAAATTTAACTAAATTTTCTTCAAATATATTTTTATATTCTGGTTTAATTTCTGTTAATTTTTTAGTAATTTTTTCTGCAATTATTTTAGAATTTTCAAGAGAACTCCAAATATGTGGATCTTTTTCATTTCAGTGTTCATCATGTTCTTCTTCATCTCAATGTTCATCTTCTTCTTTTAAGTCAATCAAATTAATTCAATCTGATACTTTTAAAATATTTTTTCAAATAATTGCCTTTTCTAAAAATCAATCAATATTTTCTAATCATAAACTAATTACTAAATCAGATTTTTCAATTTCAGTCATTTGATTAATTTTTAAATCAAAACTATGTGCACTTATTCCAGCTCAAACAAGATTTTCAACACTAACATAATCTCCTCAAATATAATTAATAATTGATGAAAGTGGAATAATTGGAGAAATTATTTTTACTTTTTCCTGACTAACAATACTATCCACTATTTTTCAACTCTTTATTTTTTCTACTTTTTCAGAAACTTTTGTATTTTCAGTATTACTATTACAAGAAAAGAATAAAAAAAGTGAAATAAATATTATAAATAATTTTTTCATAACTAATCTTTTAATCAAAAAACATAAAATGCAACTCACTTGCATTTTATGTTTTTATTTTTTAAAGTCAATCTATTTTATGTTTTTAATATTTTATGTTTTTAATATTTTAATATTTTTTTGATTTTAAATAAGTTACTTTTAGCTGATTGTTATCTATAGAATATTTTGGTTTGGGATAATTTCATTCTTTACATAAACTATTTATTCTATTTATTCAACTTCATAAACTTTCAATAATTCTACTGAAAAACTTTGTTGCAAAATTCATTAAATATTCATTTCTTGTAAATCTTTGATAAATTCAACTATTAAGAATATCTATTGTTAATCCATTTGGTAAATTTCAAGGACTAATAATTTCAATCCTATCTTCAAACATAAAAATTCTAATATTTGCTCAAGTATATGTATAATCTCTATGAATCATTGCATTTACTAAAGTTTCCCTTATTGCTTCAATTAAATAATCATATTTTATTTTTGCATCAAAACCTTCAATTTTTCTATATTCTGCATTATATTTATGAATAAAATTTATTGTATCATCAAAAATTTCTACAAAATCTCATTCAATTTCTTTTTTATCTAAAATTTCTGAGTTTCAAATATCCGTTCATTTAAAATAAGCACATATTATATAGCTACTATTTATTCTTTTTCTTATAATATCTGATTTACCAAAAAAATATAATCCAGTAAAAGTAGGATAAATTTCATTATCAATTCCTATTTTACAAATATCTAAATTTTGAAGTAAATTTTCATAACTAACACCTACATCTTCTAATGTTTTTCAATACTTTCTATCTATGAAATTTTTTATTTTGCCCTTATCAATCTCATTAATATTGGAAGTATTAATTTCAATATTATCATATTTTAAATTTCCACTTGCTTGCCATAATATTAACTCTTCTTCTCTTGATACTTCCCTCTTAGTTGTTCATACCCTAATATATTTTTTTCTAGTTTTATTTACTTCATAAGGTTTATTTTTTCAAAGTGGTATTTTTAAAATAAAAATATCTTTATTTTCAATATTACTTATTTCAAAATTTAATATAACTTCTGGAAAAATATTATTTCTAGAAATATTTGTAATTTTTTCTTCAAAATCTTTTATATTTTCTATTCAAATAATCTCTTTTTTATCTGAAATTCAAAAAAATATCATTCATCAAGATGCATTTAAAAAACTTACTATTTCTCAAGCAATTGAATCAGAATGAGTTAGATTTTCTTTAAATTCTATTTTAGAAAATTCTCATTTTTTTATAATATTAATTATATCCATATTTTATTTAATAATAATTTATTTATATATTTTATAACTAAAAATAAAATATTTTTTAAAACTTTCCTTTTTTCTTCATAAATAAATAAGAAAATATCATAATTATTGTTATAAATAATAAAAATAAATATATAATATTTTCATTTTTATCAAGTGGTAATTTTATATTCATACCATAAAAACTTGTTATTAAAGTTAATGGTAGAAAAAAAGCTGAGAATATAGCTAAAAATGTCATAACATTATTAGTTCTAATATCAATAATTGTTTTAAAAGCATCTTCTATAGAATCAAGATATTCTTCTAATATTCTTACATCATTCACTACTTTTGAAATTTTATCTTCTAAATCTTCAAAATATTCTTCCATTTCTCATTTAAACATTTCATTCATTTTTGCTTCAATAAGTTTCATTACTGAAACTTGAGGCAGAAGCATATGTTTCATAATTACAATATTCCTCTTTTTTATCATAATTTCTTTTACAAGACTAGCATTTGCTGTTTCAAAAACTAATCATTCTACTTCTTTTAAATCTTTTTTTATATTATCAATAAACTTAAACATTTTTTCAAGCATTGATTGAATTATCTCATATAAAATATATCAAGAAGTTATTTTAAATTCAGAATTATCTTGAATTTTTAAATCTTTATAATCATCAAATATTTTATCTATATTTTTTCATTCAAATTCTCTAAAAGTTATTAAAAAATCTTTTCATAAAAATATATTAAATTCATTTAAGCTGTATACTTTAGTTTTTTGATTATATTTTGGAAAATGTAGTACCATAAAAATATAATCGTCATAACCATCTATTCTTGCTCTTTGATTTTGTTCCATACAAGCTTCAATATCTAATTCGTGAAAATCATATTTCTTTAACTCTTTCTCTATTTCACTATTAGATAATGATACTCAATCTATCCATTTTACTCACTTAACTTTTATTTGATTTAACATATTATATAGATATAAATAATATTAATATTTTAAATTTTTATAGTTACTTCCAAGAAATAGCATCAACTGGACAAGCACCAATAGCATCATCAACTCATTTATCATCATAATTATTACATTGAATAACTACACTTAAACCATCATCATCTAGTTCGAAAACTTCTGGAGATATAGCAACACAAGCTGAACAACCTATACAAGTTTCATTTACATAAGCAGATTTAATCCCTGCTGTTTTTAATTCTTCTCTTTGTTTTTCTGTTAATAAAGACATATTTTTATTTTTTTAGTAATTATATATTGTTTATATTGTATATTTTTTTTATTTTTGTCAAAGAATTTAATTATTTTAATTACTTTATTTATTTTTATTCGCACAATCTCCATATATATAATTTGTAATTATCTTTTTTTTATTTATTATGCAAATCTAAAAAAAATGTTCTAAAGTTTTCTCTAAATATATAAATAGATTGGAAAAGTTTATATTCTAAAACACTTTATGATAAAAAGTTTTATAAAAATAGTTTTTACAGCACTTTTATTGATGTTTGTTTTTTGAACAAATATTAATACTTTTTGAGCAAATACTCAAAAAACTCAATATATTTCATTAAATCCAGAATCACCAAAAGCTGATATTATTAAATTTCAGAAATTTTTTAAGGCTTTAAAAATTTATAAATGAGAAATTGATTGAAAATATTCTAGTATAAAACCTGATATTATTACATTTCAATTAAAATACAAAATTATAAATTCAGAAAAAGAATATTGAGCAGGGTATATTTGACCAAAAACTTATAAATTTTTTACTGATAGATTTTGAGATAAGTTTATAAAAGCATATTCTAAATTTTTTCAAATAAAAGAAGAAACTATAAAAAATGAAAAATGTTTTGTAGTTTCTGCTTATTATTCTCCACTTAGAAATCAAAAAAAATATGCAACTAAAAGTTATTCTTGAGATATTAGATTAAACTGAAATTGAACTCATTGAGCTTCAGGAGTTGTTGTTCACCCCTGATTTATAGCAGCTCCTTCAATATATCCATTTTGAACTAAAATAGAATTAGAATGATTATGAATTTGAATAGTAGAAGATAGAGGTTGAGCAATTGTAAGAAAATGAGTTAGATGACATGAATGTGATAGATTAGATATTTGGATGTGATATGGTGATGACTGACTAAATAGAGCTTTAAAATGGTGAAAGAAAAAAGTTTCTGGAAAAATAGTTAATAAAAATACAAAAATAACTATTACATTTCCATCTGAAAGTAGAGAATATTTAGCAATAAAAATAAAACCTGAATCAAGTAAAACTGATTTAGAGAAAATGCAAAAATTATTTTCACAAGCAGAATTATATTCTTGAAAAATTGATTGAAATTATAAAACTTTTGAAAAAGCTATAATAAATTTTCAAGTAGAAAATAAAATTATTAAAAATAAGGATGATTATGCTGCTGGGTATATTTGAAATAAAACTATACAAAAATTAGAAGAAAAATATTCTAAAGTTTTTATTATAACAAGAAGAAGAGATATTGATAAAAATTGAATTATTCCAGAAAAAATTAATATTTCAAAAAATAGTAATACAATTACTTTAAAAAATAAAAAAACTGAAGAAAGTTTAAAAAAATATAAAATAACATTAAAATCAAAACAAGAACTAGATAGTTTTAATGAAAAAATAAATAAATATTTTGATAAAAAGATATGAAATAATAAATTAAAAATTAAAACAGAGAAAAATAAATTAAGAAATAAAATAGATAAAATTATAAAAAAAACAAAAAATATTAAAACAAAAGCAAAATTAACTTATTTAAAGAGTATTATTAAATAGTTGTCAATCACAAAAAGTCTGATTTATTCAGATTTTTTTGGTTTTTTATTTTTTTATATAGTAAAATTTATATATAAATTACAAGGGGCTAAAGACCCTTGCTAAGAATATTTTACTATTATAAAAATAAAACAAGGGTCTTTAGCCCCTTGTAATTCAATTCTATGCTAAAAAAAATTATAGCTATACTTACTTTTCTTATTTTAATAAGTAGTTTTTTAATAAATAATACTTTTGCAGGAGAAAGTGAAAAAACTTATTTTAGAATTACAGCTTATTATTCACCACTTCCTAATCAAACTCACTATATAATGTGAGATTATAAAAAGGAACTAAGGATGAATGGAAAATGAATAAGGTGAGCTTCTGGAAAAAAAGTTTTTTCATGAATGATAGCAGCTCCATCTAAATATTCTTTTTGAACAAAAATAAAGTTAAAATGATTATGAGTAGCTGAAGTAGCTGATAGATGAGGAGCTATAGTAAAAGCAGGAGAAAGAAATTTTAAATATGATAGAATTGATATTTGGGTTTGACATTGAGAAGAATGATTACAAAGAGCTATGTATTGGTGAAATAGAATTATTGAATGAAAAGTAATTTCTAAAAATTCTAAAAATACTCTTAATATAAATTCTCTTCCTGCTCCTAGATGGGCAATATATAGTGCAGAAAAAAATCCTGATTTATTAAAAACAGAAACTGTAGAAAATAAGGTTTATTTATCTTGAAAAAAAATTATAACAAATAGCCAACAGAGGGCTTCAGCCCTTTGATATAGTGATATTTTTTCTTGACCAATAACAGATTCTGCTTGAGTAAAAAAATTACAAGAGATGTTAAAAACTATGAAATTATATTCTTGAGAAATAAATTGAGAATATTCTAATATAAGAGAAGTCATTTTAAACTTTCAACTAGAAAATAAAGTTATATCTAAAAATACTGATATTTGATCAGGAAATTTTTGACCAAAAACTAGAAAAATATTAAAACAAAAATATAATATATTTTTAGAGGAAGCAAAAAAAGAAAAAACTAGAATTATAGAAGAAGAAAAACAAGAAAAAATTAAAAAAGAAAAAGCTAAAAAAATAGCTGAAGAAAGAATTAAGAATATATGAAATATAAAAATTTGAGATATTTCTCATGAGGTTAGACAATTCCAAATAGTATTAAAAGAATTATGATATTTTGAATACAAAGATACAGCTATTTTTTGAGAAAAAACAAGACAATCTATATTAAAATACCAACTTGATAAAAAGCTAATTAGTAGTTCAAATATATATTGAGCAGGAATGTTTTGACCAAAAATAAGAAAATCTTTAATAAAAGATTTAAGTGAATTAAAATAACAAAATGTAGAGACAAGGCATTGCCTTGTCTCTACATTTTGTTTCAGATTTATTTATTTTTTATAATAATTTATTTAATTTTTTAACTAAATCTAAAAACTTGTCATCAGGAGCCACTTGATTCAAAATTTCTTTACTACATTTATTACATCTGTGCCTTATCATATTTCATTTATTTTTCTTAAAATCAATTCATACTGGAAGCATAAGTCAAAAACATTCTGACAATCTATCTCAAGGATATTTTTCATCTAAATGTTTTGAATAAAGGCAAAAAGGACAGTGATTTCTAGCTGAACCAGTTGGGTGTTTAGTAATTTCTTTTCAACAATTTTCACAAGAAAATCATTCATTTATCATTGTAAATTTTTTCATAAAAATATTTAAGTCATAAAATTACATCAAAAATCTTCACATATTATTTTTCATATTTTATACAAGTATTCAATATTAACTTTTCCTAATTCTTTTATAATTAAACTTTTATCTACAATTCCAAATTTTGGTATAAGAATAATTGAATCTAAATCTATTTTTCATTCAGATAAGTTTTTATTACTTATTTTTATTCATTTTTTATTTAAATTTGAAGTTAATGGTAAAAACATATAATCAAATTTTTCATATCTTTTAAATATTAGAACAGGTCTAATCTTATATTCACTTAAATCTGTGAAATACACTTTTATTAAAACTATTTTTCATTCCATATTAAAAAGAATTAGAAAGTATTGTAGATGTTTTTCACATATTATTTATTTCTTCATCATTCCAATAAGTAATATTTTCATTTTTTTTATAAAAATTCTCTTCAAATTTATTATAAGATAATACTTTTCAATATTTTTTAATAAAACTTTTTGGTACATTTTCTATAGTAACAGTTTCCATATATTTAAATGTTAAATATTAATAATATTATTATATAAAAATAAACTTTTATTTCAATTCTAAAATTTTATTTAATTTATCACTTCAAATTTCTTTTATAATTTCAAAAATTGAAACTGTAGATTCTAGGGATCTTTTTAGATTTAATAAATCTCTAGGCAATGCTCTATTTAATGCTAGTCTATTTAATATAGTATCAATATCTGAAACATATTTAAGATGTAATTGAACTTTATCTAATAAAATTGGATTATTAAAAAACTCTTCTATCATATATTGTCTTTTTTCAATTTCTTTAATATCTTGTAATGGTTTAATTATTTGTTCTCTTAAAAATCTAGTTCAAGTAGCTGTTTTTGTTTTATTTAAAACTCAAAATAAAGTTCAAATAGTAGAGGATTTAGTAGCAAAATTATAAATTAAATCTAGGTTTTTTATTGTAGATTCATCAATATCCATATATCAAGAAAAAGTATCAAAATTTATTTTATTTAAGAAAGTAAATTCTGACTTTTGATTGCTTTTTAAATATTCTAATAAAAGAGCTGATGATTTTATAGCTAAATTTTTGTCTTCTAAATTAAATCATTCTAAATTTATTACTCAGAAATGATCTAATAAAGTTTTTTTATAATCTTTTTTAGCTTCGTAAAAGAAAATATTAAGTGAATATTTTTTAATTAAAATTTCTTTTATTTCTATATTATTAAATAATGATTTATCTAAAATAACCTCTTTAGGAGAAAGTTTATATAATTCTACTTTTAATTTTTCAAAATCTCAAAATTCTCAAGTTGTCCATTTATTTGTAGCTAAATCTAAAAAACTTATTCAAAATCTCTTTTTATTTTCTGAAATTGCTAAAATAATATTTTGTATAACATTAATATCTTCATAATTTTCTCATTCTAAAGAAAGAGTAGAAGGTGTTACAACTCTAACTACTTCCCTTTTTACAATTCATTTAGCTTTTGGATCTGAAACTTGTTCAGCTATTGCAACTTTATAACCTGCTTTCACTAACATTGGAAGGTATTTTTCCTTTGCATGATATGGAATTCAAGCTAAAGGAATAGGTTTTACAGCATTCTTATTTCTTGAAGTTACAGCAATTCATAAAACTCTATGAGCAATATTTGCATCTTCATCAAACATTTCATAAAAATCTCACATTCTAAAAAATAAAATACAATCTTTATATTGATTTTTTATTTCATAAAACTGAACCATTCATGGTGTTAAATTTTCTTTATTTTGCATATTATTTATCTTAAATTATTTAAATTTTCAACAATTTCAATTTGAAAATTTTTAGTAAAAATAAATAAATCTAACATTTTATTATTTGATAATTCTTCTTTATAAACATCTTCTTCTAAAATTTTTTGTAAATGTAAGTCATTTCTAATTTTTTGAATATCTTCTAATCAAATTTCTATTTTTTCACTAAATATTTTTAATTTTTTAGATAATTGTATTAATATTCAAATATTTAATTTTCAATTAATTTTTCACTTTATTTCTTTTAATTCTGTTATAAATAGTTTTTTATTTTTTCTAAATAATTCTATATTTGATAATCACATTACTTTTTTATATTCTTTTTTTATAGTAAAATTATCTATAATATTTTTACTTTTTTCTTTTCAGTTTTTATCTATTTCAATTAATAAATATGTTAACATTCACTCTAAAATAGAACTTATATGAATAATAATATCTCTATTTAATAATAAAATATTATTTTTTCTCTTAAAGATTTATTTTCTATAAAATTATATTCTATCATATTTCTCAAATTTCATTAAAAGCATCTAAAAGTTTTTTTTGCATTTCTGGAGTTCTTTCATTATACATCTTATCTCTAAAATCTTTATACTTTTTTATTTTTTTATCTTCTTTTGTCATAGTTTATTATTATTAATATCTTTAAATTAATAATAATAATATTTATTTAAAAATCAATTTTTTTATTTAGATTAAATTTTAAAAAATATTTCTTCTTTTTAATCTAGCAAATTTTGATTTCTTATGTACTTCTCTAGATATTCATAATAATACTCATAATGCAAGCATAAGAGTTAATAGAGATGAACCTCCATAACTGATAAAAGGTAACGTAATTCAAGTAAGTGGCATAATATTTAAATTAACTCAAATATTTATAAAAGCTTGGATAATAAACCATGTGGAAATACCTGCTGCAGTTAATTTTGAAAATATATCTTGAACTTTTGAATAAATATAAAAACCTCTATATGCTATAAATAAATATAAACTTAGTAAAATAAATCCTCATGTAAATCCTAATTCTTCTATAATAACTGAAAATATAAAATCTCATTGAACTTCTGGTAAATATCAAAATTTTTGAATTGAATTTCAAAAACCTAAACCTGTAGCTCCTCAACTTCAAATTGTAATAAGTGCTTGTTTTGTTTGATAAGTCTTATCACTATTAATTGTAGATTTTGGATTAAATAATTCTTTTGAATCCTCTAAAAAAAAGTCTATTCTTTCTGTTATGTAACTTAATTTATTTCTATCCGCTTTAGTTTCATATTTTCAAGCTGAATAAATAGAAAAAGCTCAAAGTACTCATATTAAAGCTAAAACAGTTAAATATCTTACATTTGCTCAAGCTAAAAAAAACATAACAAAAGCAATTGGGGTAATTACCATAACAGTTCAAAAATCTGGTTGTAGTCAAACAATTATTACAAAAAAAACTAATATAGCCAAAAATGGTAAAAATCATTTTTCAAAACTTTTAATATATTTAATATTTTTTTTAAAGAAATATGCCAAAAATAATATTAGAGAAAGTTTTAATAATTCAGTTGGTTGAATATTAAATGGTAATAATGGTATATCTATCCATCATTTAGCTCATTTATATGTAGCTCAAAAAAAGTGAACATATCATAATAATAAAGTTGTTATAGCTAAAAAAAATCCTGAAGCTTTTTCAAAAAATTTAGTTGGTATTTTAACAACAATTACTAATAATATAAAACCTGTAATTACATGAAGAATGTTTCTTTTAACATAAAAATAATTATATGGATTTTCAATTAATCACATATAAACCTGAGAAGATGTAAGTTTATATGAAGAATAAATAGAAATAGAACTAATCATTATCATTCCAAAAATAATCAAAAAAGCCACTGTAAAGAAAAGTGGATAATCAATAGTTGTTTTTGTTTTTTTAAACATAAATTTTATAAAAAATAATTATTTATTTTAATTAATATATTCAAATTATCTCAAGTCAAAGGTAATAAAAAAGTTATTAATATTATTATTATAAAAATAATAATAATTGGAGCAAAGTCTATTGGTCAAATACTAGTTGGTATAGTGCTTTTTATTTTTTTATAAATAGGTTCCATAATATCTGATATAAATTTTGGTCTAAAATTTATTCATAAAAGTGTTAGCCATGAAAAAATTATATCAAGAACTAAAATATATTTTAATATTATTAATATAATAACTATTATTGAAAAGAATATTGTCATATTTATTTTTTAATTATTGAATTACAAGCATTAATAGCAGCTGATTCTTCTGCCTTTTTTTTACTACTCCCCATTCATAATCATATTTGTTTATCTAGCATAAATATAGCAACTTCAAAGTTTTTATTATGATCAGGACCAGATTCACTAATTACTTTATAATTTGGAGTAATTTCAAAATTAGCTTGAATATATTCTTGTATACTAGATTTTGCATCTTTGAATAATTTTTTTTCTAAAATATTATCTAAGCTTGTTTTATAAATATGATCTATTATAAAATCTCTTGCTATTTTAAATCATAAATCTAGATAAATAGCTCAAATTAGAGATTCTACTGTATTTGCTAGAATATAATCATTATCTTCTCAACCAGATTTTCTTTCTCCATTTCATAAAATTAAATATTTATTTAATTCTAATTTTCTTGATACTAAGGCTAAATTTCTTCATCTAACAAGAGCTGATCTAATATCAGTTAATTCTCATTCTGTTTTTTCAGAAAAATCAGAATACAATCTTTCTGTTATAGTTAATTCTAAAACTGCATCTCACAAAAATTCTAATCTTTCATTATGTTCTGGAGCAAAGTCAGGTTTTTCATTAACTACTGATCTATGAATAAAAGCCAAAATATATAATTCTATATTTTTAAATTCTATTTTTAAATCATTAGCTAGCTTAGAATATTTTTCAATATAATTAGGATTTTTAATTGCTTTTCTAGTTATAACCATAAGTTTTATTATTATTTTATTCAAAGAGCTAAAGCCCTCTGTTGACAAGCTGATTTTATCAATTTTTTATATTTTGTAAACAAAAAAAATAGCCTTTTTTAATAAAAAAGACTATTTCAAAATAATAACTGTTAACAGAGGGCTTTAGCTCTTTGAATAAAAATTATCTCTTTATAATACTTATTCAAAAATTTCAATCAAATTCTTCTAATTGTTCTTTTATATTATCAAAATCTTTATAAAGTTTATTCATAACTCAATTCACAATTCTCTTACTAGATTCATCTCAATAAACCTTAGACATCTCAATTGCTTCATTTATAGAGACTTTAGCAGGAATTTCTTCTTCTAAAAATAACATTTCAGCTGCTCAAATAAAAATAGGAATAATATAATGATTTCACATTGATTTTATTTTGAATTTTGGAGCAAGTAAAGATATTATTTTTAATAAATATCATTCTTTTTCTTGAATAATTTCAAGCATATCTTCTAAATATCTAGAATCAAGATCAAAATCAAAAACTTCTCAGTAAAATGTATTATCAAACTCAGCATTATCTATTTTAGAAAAAGTAGATGCATATATTTTTTGATATAAATATTTTCTAGTTTTTTTTCTATTATTAGTTTTAATTCATTTATCTCAAGAAAGAGTAGTTTTATCTTCAGGCATTATATTTTTTTAAAGAACAAAATAACTTATAAAATAAAAAAAGATGTTTCAGAGAAACATCTCTACAAGTAGAGACCTTTCTCTGAAAGGTCTTTTTAATTATTTTTATATTCTAGTAGTAGTTTGTTTTTTTACTTTTTTAGCAACAATTTCTCTACCTTTATACATACCATTTTCATCAGCAAAATGAGCCAACCCATTTCCTTCAGCATTTAACATAACTCTATTTTTTAATTTAAGAGCAGTTAATTTCATCCAGTTAGTAGTTCTAGTTTTACTTCTTGATTTCGAATGTTTTTTCTTTGGTCA